>NZ_LTCZ01000097.1:0-3587 GCF_001583455.1 Rhodococcus sp. LB1
CCTACCCTCGATTCGGAATGAATCCGGGTGTGGCGACCAAGGACT
The DNA here is from genome assembly GCF_001583455.1 of Rhodococcus sp. LB1. Taxonomy (NCBI): domain Bacteria; kingdom Bacillati; phylum Actinomycetota; class Actinomycetes; order Mycobacteriales; family Nocardiaceae; genus Rhodococcus; species Rhodococcus sp. LB1. The sequence goes on from NZ_LTCZ01000097.1 coordinate 46, forward strand.
ACGTGTTCTGCGGCGGCATGGCGCTGGATCTGGAGACGCTGGCGCGTAAGCCGGAGGCCGACACCATCGCGAACGAGACGAAGATCGCGCTGGAGGAGATCCAGGGGATCCTCGAGACTGCCGGCTGCACGCTCGGGGACGTGGTGAAGACGACGTGTTACCTGGCCGACGATTCGTATCGCAAGGAGTTCTGGACCGCGTACACCGAGGTCTTCGGCGAAGGCCCGTACCCGGCGCGCACGACGCTCGTCGTCGGCATCGCCGGCGACTGCCGCGTCGAGATCGACGCCGTCGCGATCCGACCGCGGAACCAGCGGTAGAACCGCGCGAAGAAAATGTCGGGCCGTGCGGCCGACAAGTCGTCGACCGACGCACAACTCGACCCCGAAGTCATCGGTGAGACCGCTCGACCGGCACAGACAGAATCTGCACCAGCACACGAAGCGCCCGCGCCGAATGAGGGCCGCCGTCGAAGTCAGCACGGTGCCCAAACTGCACGCTGAAGCTGCTCATGCTTCCTACAGGGTTCCGCGAAGACCACGGCGCGACATGACGGCGACAACAGCTCCCAGCCCCTACTAACACCGTCCTGCCCAGGACGCCCGAATCCGAAGTCTTGTCCTAGTCGGATTGCCCTCGAATCAGAGGCTCCGCGCATTATTCGACCGATCCGTGTGAAGGCGGGTCGCTAAAGAGAGGAACACCTGCGATGGAGTTCGGTATTTTCATTCCCAGTGCTCGGAATGGTTACATCATTTCTGAGGCTGCTCCACAGTATTCGCCGACGTACTCGCACATGAGGGAGATCATCCAGGCGGGTGAGGAAAACGGGTTCTCGTTTGCCCTGTCGTTGTCGGCGCTGCGCGGGCACGGTGGCACGACGGGGTTTTGGGACGACGCACTGGAGTCGATGACACAGATGGCTGCCCTTGCCCGGGACACGACGACGATGAAGCTGATTGGCTCCGTGAATATTCTGGCGATCCATCCGGCGATCGCGGCGCGGATGGCGGTGACGATCGACCAGATCAGCGAGGGGCGTTTCTCACTCAACATCGTTCCCGGCGGCTGGCACCCCCGTGAGCTCGAGGTCATGAATGTGTGGCCCGGCTATGAGTACAACAACTACCGCTGGGAGTACGCGGGTGAGTACTGCCAGGTGGTGCGCGAGCTCTGGGAGAACGGCGTCTCGAACTTCAAGGGCAAGCACTTCCAGTATGACGATCTGCGGATGGGCCCGAAGCCAGACAATCACGTGAACATCGTGTGTGCCGGCGCCTCGGACGACGCCATCGCATTCACCACGAAGTACGCCGACTACTCGTTCCGCCTGGCCTGGGGAGGCGTGGACGCCCTCGAGGAGGTCGTGGGCAGGTTCAACGAGCAGATGGAGAACGCGGGGCGGACCATCCGGCCGTTTGTGGCATTGGGTGTTGTCCTTGCTGACACCGACGAGGAAGCGGAAGCAAAGCTGCAGAGCTACATCGACAGCCCGGATCGGGGCGTGATGGAGTACATGATCGGGCAGGCATCCACCGATTCCGCCAAGGGCGGCACCTCAGAGATCCTCGCCGGTGTCGACGCCAAGGGATTCGTGCAGTTTTCGACGGATTTCATCACCGGTTCCCCGGAGAGTATCGCGCGCCAGCTCGACGAGTGGGCCGAACTCGACGTCGCTGGATTCATGCTGATCTTCCCGGACTACGTGGAGGACATCAAGCGGATGGGGCGTGAGGTGTTCCCATTGATGAAGAACTTTACCGCGGTGCAGGCGCTGCAGAACGCCTGAGTTTTCCCGCGCCTCGAGCTCCCAAATACGGGCCGCCACATGATCTGGCCAGGCCGTGTGGCGGCCCAGGGCGGCACCTTCCGTTGTGAGAGTGCCGAGAACCTATTAATGCGATGAAGATGAGGATGGAACCATGTCCACAACGCTGCTCAGTGAAGAACTGAGGACGAACATAAAGAAGGCCGAGAGGATGCTGATCGGCTTCGAGTGGGTCGACGCGTCCACTGCCGAAACGATCGCGGTGGAGGATCCCGCGACCGGGGAGGTCGTTGCTCGTGTTCCGGCCGGGAACGCCCAGGATGTCGACCGCGCGGTCTCGGCTGCGTGCGCAGCATTCCGCGGACCGTGGCGCCGGCTGACTCCGCAGGAACGTGGCCGACTGCTGTGGAAGCTGGCGGATCTGATCGAGGACCGTGCGCAGGAGTTCGCAGAGTTGGAGTCGCTGGATGCGGGGATGACGATCGGCGAGGCCAGATACGTCGATGTGGCGTTCTCGGTCGATGTGTTGCGGTATTACGCGGGATGGCCGACCAAGATCACCGGGGACACGATCCCGGTGTCGTTTCCGACGAACTTCGGCGGCCCCTATCACTCGTACACGCTGCGCGAGCCCCTCGGTGTGGTGGGGTGCATCGTGCCGTGGAATCTCCCGTTGATGATGGCGGTCAAGAAGATTGCGCCGGCGCTCGCGACGGGAAATACTGTGGTTGTCAAGCCGGCCGAGCAGACTCCGCTGTCGATCGCATTGCTGGGGGAGTTGGTGCTGGAGGCCGGTTTCCCCGAGGGTGTCTTCAATTATGTCACCGGATACGGAGAGACGGTGGGGGCCGCCTTGGTCGAGCACCCGGACGTGAACAAGATCAGTTTCACCGGCTCGGGTCCGACAGGGAAGGCGATCATCAAGGCGGCCACGGGCAACCTCAAGCGCGTCTCCCTCGAGCTGGGCGGGAAGTCACCGAATATCATCTTCGGCGACGCCGATCTGGGGAAGGCGATTCCGTCGGCAGCGCTGGCGATCTTCGCCTGCCAGGGTGAGAGTTGTGTCGCCGGGTCGCGTCTGTACGCGCACCGCTCAGTGTTCCAGGATGTGGTCAACGGGCTGGTCGAGGCGGCTGACAGCATCCGGTTGGGCCGCGGCTTGGATGCGGCGTCGCAGATGGGTCCGCTGATTTCGGCGGAGCACCGGGACCGGGTGCTCGGTTTCATCGAACTCGCCCGCAGCGAGGGAGCCGAGATCGTCACCGGCGGCTCTGCGTGGGGGAGCGAAGGCTATTTCGTCGAGCCCACCGTCTTGGCGAACGTCGGCTCGGACTCGAAAGTCTTGCGGGAGGAAATCTTCGGTCCGGTTCTGACGATTGTGCCGTTCGACACCGAGGACGAGGTGCTGGCGCTGGCCAACGATTCGCACTACGGACTCGGTGCGGGGGTGTGGACCCGGGACCTCGGCCGCGCGCACCGCGTGGCCGCGGGAATCGAAGCGGGTCAGGTGTGGGTGAACTGCTATCAGACGGTGGATGCGGCGTTGCCGTTCGGTGGGCACAAGCAGTCGGGGTTGGGTCGGGAGACCTGCAAGGAGAGTCTCGACGAGTATCTCGAGCTCAAGACAGTCGTCGTCGATCTGTCGTAGACCACGGACACATATGGCTCCACAGTCGTCGGTGGCGCCGGTGCAGGGTCGTAGCCGCCCACGTCTGACCGAGGACCCGCAGGTGTCGGTCTTGCCGGTCGCGGTCGTCGGCGGCACCTACAAACG
>NZ_LTCZ01000098.1:0-50558 GCF_001583455.1 Rhodococcus sp. LB1
GCCGCGCGCGACTTGCTGAACGATCTCGGCGTTCTCGGTCTCGCGCACGGCCAGGTCGACGAGTGGGAACTCACGGGTGTACTCGCCCAGCTCTCGCGCCAGGAACGGAACGATGATCGATCGGGCCGAGACGATCGTCAGGTCCCCCTGCACGCCTTCGGTCAACGACGCTATCTCTGATCGCATCTCCTCGAGGCTGCCGAAGATCGAGCGCACATATCTTTCGAGGACCGCACCGGCGGGGCTGGGGACAACGCCCTTGGGGCCACGATCGAGAAGTTTGATCCCGGCAATGTCCTCCAAAACTTGGATGCGCTTGGTCGCCGTGGATGCGGCGATGTTTTCCCTGATCGCGGCCAGTCCGATCTGCTGCTCTTCGATCGCGGAAAGAAACAGTCGCAACGTGAACAGATCGACCTGTCGAATCAGATGAAGTCTGTTGAACATAGCCATGCCGCCCTCACGATCTCCGAAACGCGCAGTCGGCCACGCCAATCGAGCCGTGTCTGCGCGACCGAGACCGCGAGAGACAAGTACCGGAACAGGGTTGACGTGGCCTAGCTCACTCCCTAGTGTTCCAGATCATATCATCGTAGTTACGAATCCGATGTTCATATATATGAACATGACAGTCTTCGTCCGAAGCAAGAGAAGAGGCTCGACCCGTGACACAGCCACCGGCATCGCCCCACAGCTCCCCTAATCCGCCCCGACGGAAGCCGAAGAACGTCGGTCCCGCCGTAGTGGTCGGCACAGCGCTCGAGCTGTTCGACTTCTACCTCTACGCATCGATGGCCGCACTGGTGTTCGGCCCGCTCTTCTTTCCCTCGGAGAACTCCACGGTCAGCACTCTCGCCGCGTTCTCCACGTTCGCGGTCGGATTCCTCGCCCGCCCGCTCGGCGGAATCGTGTTCGGCATCCTCGGCGACAAGATCGGGCGCAAGGCGGTGCTGTCGTTCAACCTCCTACTGATGGGCCTGGCCAGTGGCTGTATCGGCCTGATCCCGTCGTACGAGACGATCGGGATTGCCGCACCCGTGCTGCTGGTTCTGTTCCGCATCGTCCAGGGACTCGGTGCCGGCGCAGAATTCGGCAGCGCCATCGCGATGTCCTACGAGCACGCCGACGAGAAGTCCCGCGGACGGCAGGGCGCGTGGCCCGCCATGGGAGTGAGCGTCGGCCTTCTGGCGTCGTCCCTGGCAGTGGCTGCCGTGACGAGCCTCGACAAAGCTGACCTCTACAGCTGGGGCTGGCGGATCCCATTCCTGGCCAGCTTCGTCCTCGTTGCTCTGGGCTACTGGATGCGGCGGAACCTGCCCGAGACCCCCGACTTCGAAAAGGTCGCCGCCCAGGCTCAAACCCGCAAGAAGGCGCAGCCGTTCCGGAACCTGCTGAAGAACCACTGGCGTGGTTTGACCGTCGTCGCCGTGTCCACCATCGGCGTCAACGGCATCAGCTACATCTTCAAGACGTTCTCGCTGTCCTATCTCTCCGAATTCCGCGACGTCGCCGCCAACGTCGGCGCGTTCGGCATCAGCCTGGCCAGTGCCGTCGCGCTCGTGACCATCCCCATAGCCGGACGGCTCTGCGACAGCGCCGGGACACGCCGCATCATGCTGACCGGCGCCGGGTGTGTGGCAGGGCTGGCCTTCCCCTTCTTCTGGCTCCTGAACACCGACAGACCGGTCTACATCTGGCTCGCACTCATCCTCACCGTCGGCATCGTCCAGCCCACCTTGCTCGCGGCTTCCGGGTCCTTCCTCGCCCGGCAGTTCCCACCCGAAGTCCGCGCCTCGGGCCTCGGCGCCGGGCGGGAAGTCAGCGGTGCCCTCGCGGGTGGCCTCGCTCCGCTCGCGGCACTGACCATGGTCACCCTCTCCCCGACCCACTCCACCTGGGGCGTCTCCCTGATCTTCATCGTCGGCGCGATACTCATCGCGGGCGCTGCACTCGGCGACCAGTGCCGCACCATCAGCATCAGCAATCACACCAGTGCTACCGAAAGCGCTCCGGCCGCGCGGTGACTCGGTTGGGGCACTGCCCGGCGTGGCAGTGCCCCAGCCACCTGTAGTCTGAGTCGATCGGTGATCGAGAAGAGGGAGAGCCACGTGCCGCCGGTCCCTGGTGAGGCGAAAGAGCATCGCACGGTCTCCCGTGTCATGACGATCCTCGAGCTCGTTTCCCGGAGTGCGAACGGGCTGTCGCTCGCCCAGCTCGCCGCGGCGCTGGACGCCCCCCGTTCGTCGGTGCACTACATCGTGAAGGGCTTGGTCGCCACCGGATACCTCACCGAGAACGGCGCCTACACTCTCGGCCCCGCCGTCGGCACACTCCTCTCGGCGCACACGCCTCAGGTGGACCGGGTAGCGCGGGAGAGCATGGAGTCCTTGCACAGTCGCTTCGACGAAACGGTCACGCTCTGCGTGCGAATCGGGGAATCCGTCGTGAACATCGACATCATCGAGTCGACGCAGCCGATTCGGTTCTCGCCCGCACTCCACGTCCGGCGCCCGCTCTTCCCATCGACCGCCGGCAAATGCTTCCTGGCCTACACGGATCAGCGGTTCCGCGACACCTATCTCGACACCCACATCGAGGAGCCCGAGAAGCGCCGACTGGCACACGAGGAACTCGAGCGCATCACACGTGACGGAATCGCGTTCGCGAGCAAAGAGGTGACCCCCGACCTCGGCGGCGTGGCTGCCCCGGTCTTCCACGGCGAGAAGCACGTTGCGGTCCTGACCGTCGCCGGGCCGCGAACACGGATCGACCTCCGCCTCGAGGAGATCGCCGACGCCGCGATCACCGAGGCACGCCACGTCGCAGAGCGCCTGACGGCACAGTAGCGGCGGAAGCTTAGGTCGCAGCACCCGATTTCGGCTGCCCCCGCGCGTCGTCACCGTGTCCGAACATCCGGAGGTCGACGGCGCGCCGTGCGTTACCGACCGCGGAGACGGTGACCGAACCGACCACACCCAGTCGGTCGAACACCAGCCCCGTGCCGACGGAGATGCCGTGCTGCTCTGAGCGGTCCAGTGCAGCCAGTCCAAGCTCTAGACCCTCCGGCAGACGCGCAAGCGCAAGAGTCACATCGGCGTTGATGTACTCGAGTCCCGCACTGCCCAAATTGCTTACGACATTCGCGGCATCCGCGACGCTAGCGGCCATCTGGAACGCAGTCAGTGCTTCGCCCTCGACCACCGGGATCGCAAACTGCCAGATCTGCTTGCGATCACCGTTCTGCGGTGCGTCCGCGGGCGGTGTCCAGCCCGCGCCGGCGCTGTAGTACAGCCTTTCGGCGCTGCCCGCGGACCGCCGGCAGTCGTCGTGGGGCGGCTGCGGACTATTACCCGAAGCCCACACAATCCCCTCCGGTGTCGTGGTGGGACTCAGATACAGCGCACTGGCCCGCGCGACCGCTTCCCCGTCCTGGGTCATCACCGCGTCGACGAGGCACAGGCGGTGTCCTTCGCGAACAACGGTCGTGGACGTGACGGACGGTTTCATCCCCGCGGGGCGGAAGAGGTCGAGCGTCCACCGGACCGGTTGGAGGTCCTGACGCCCGAGCGCCTCTACAGCCCTCTCGGCCGCACGCGCGAGAGCCCCGCTGACGGCCATGCCTCGCATGTGCTCACTGCCCCAACCGCTTCCGTCGGGAGCGTGGGGCAGAAGTTCCTCGGAGCGCACATCACGACCCGGGGCCAGACTGAAGAACGCGGACGTCATCTACGGATCTCCCTCGTCAAAGTTCGAATCGGACGATTCGAGTGGGTGCCTACTTCAGTGTGCACTCCAACTGCCGGCCGTCGACGGCCGCGGCTTCGACGCGAGTATCGACTCGAGTTCGCCACTGATCGCGGCATAGTCGATCATCCGAGTGCGATGCATTGCGAATTCGCTACTCATCCGGCCTGTCTCACAATCGCTTCAGGCTATCCATTCCGCAGACTCCGCGTCAATTTCACATTCTCGAATCGCTCATTTCCCAGAAATGAAGTCGTCTGATTCCCATTCTGCGAACAGAGAATTTCCTTCCAGGAAAGCACGCGGGGTGGTTGACGCTGCAGTACTCCCAGTGACGAGGTGCCGCTCTCCAGCGGCTTCGCTTCGGCCAGGGTCGCTCGTGCCACTCCGATACGGTCCTGCACCAGGATAATTCGCAAGGCTCGAATCATCACTTCATATCTTTTCAATTGGAAGCGGGTGTGACGAGAAATACGATCAAACGGCATCGCGCGATGCGCAACATCGACCGGCAGTAGCTGAAAAGCTCTCTCTGAACATCCGATTCAAGCACACCCAGGAGAACAATATGGCACCCTCTGTGCCGAACACACGCAGTGGCCTGTTCGTGGTCGCCCTGTGCTTCATGACCATCGTTGCGGACGGTTTCGACCTGATCGTCTACGGCGCGACCGTTCCCAGCCTGCTCGACGAGCCCGGATGGGAGATGTCGCACGGCAGTGCGGGTTTGATCGGCAGCTGGACGCTGGCCGGCCTGATGGTCGGTTTCCTCCTCGCGGGTCCGCTCACCGATCGAATCGGCCGCCGCAACGTCATGATGGTCGGCGTCCTCTCGTTCTCGGCCGGCTCGGCTGCGTGCGCGTTGGCGCAGTCTCCCGAGTTCTTCGGCTTCGCCAGATTTCTCACCGGGATCGGTCTCGGCGGGGTGGTGCCCTCGGCAGTCGCGCTGACCATCGAATTCGCGCCGAAGGGGCGCCGGCAACTCTACAACGGACTCATGCTGACGGGGTACTCCGTCGGAGGCATCATCTCCGCCCTCGCGGCGATCGCCCTTCTTCCCGAACACAGCTGGCGCCTGATGTACACCATCGCAGCCCTCTATGTGGTGGTGCTGCCCGTGATGTACCTCAGGCTTCCTGAATCGGTCAACTACCTCGTGGTCCAAGGCAGGACGTCGGAGGCGAGGGCGCTGGCGGACCAGTATCGCCTCGACTTCGACGCCATGGCGGCCGAGCATGCGGAACAGGCCGCCGCGGCGCGTGAGGAAACGCAGGGTCGGCGCGGCTACCTCCTGTTGCTCTCGCATCGCTTCCGGATGTCGGCAATCCTGTTCGTGCTCACAGGTTTCTGCGCACAGCTGATCGTCTACGGCCTCAATACCTGGCTGCCGCAGCTCATGCGGGAAGCCGGCTACCCGCTCGGTTCGTCGTTGCAGTTCCTACTCGTACTGCAGGTCGGTGCCATCATCGGCGCGGTCGGCGGTTCCTTGCTTGCTGATCGCTTCGGCTCCAAACGAGTGGTCATCCCGTTCTTCCTCGTGGGGGCACTCTCGCTCCTCGTGCTCAGCCAGAAGCTGGATATCGTATTCCTGATGGTCGCGGTCGCCGGCGCCGGACTCGGCACGATCGGGACTTCCACGCTGACGTACGGATATGTCGCAGAACATTTTCCGGCGTCGTGCCGAGGATCCGCCGTCGGTGCGGTCATGGGACTGGCCCGCTTCGGGGCGATTCTCGGCCCCTTGCTCGGCGGATGGATCCTCGGCTCGAACATCGGACACGAATGGAACTTCTACGCGTTCGCGCTCCCGGCACTGATCGCAGCAGTCTTCGTCGCTCTCGTTCCGAAGATCATGACGCCCGCAGGCCCGACACCGCCGTTCGCCGGGGCGGCGTCACCATCGCCTGCCCCTGCCGCGACCGGAGAAGACACACCCAATTGAGACGCATCGTGGGCACGAACCACTGGGAATCGTGAGGTCCCTGTGTGCTTCGTGCCCACCTCGTCTATCGTTCGTGCGCTCGGATCAGCCCACCGTCGGGTTCGCCCGCGCGTCCAGAACCTCCGCGCGCAGGGCTGCGGTGTGCTCGCCGAGAGCGGGGACGGTGCCGGCGCGGATGGCCCAGTCGAGCGCCATGGCGGGCGGTTTGAGCGCCGGTACCGGGCCCACGGGCGACCCGACGTCACGCCAGCGGCCACGTTCGGTGAGCTGTGGGTGAGTCGCGAGTTCGCTCACCGTGTTGAGGCGGGCGTTGCCGATCCCCACCCGGTCGGCCAGCGACTGGATGTCGGTGAGCGTGCGTTGCCGGCACCAGTCACCGAGCAGTTCGTCGAGCTCGGCCCGACGCGTGACCCGGTCGGCATTGCGGGCGTAACGCGGGTCGTCGGCGAGGTCAGGGCGGTCCAGCAAGTCGGTGGCAAGTCTGCGCCACTCGCGGTCGCTGGTGGTACCGAGGACCACTGTCTGCCCGTCCGCCGTGCCGAACGCCCCGTACGGGGCGATCATCGGCGATCCCATGCCGACCGGCTCCGGTTCGGTGCCGGCGTGGACGACCTGGTTGAGCGCGAAACCCATCATCTCGGCCACGACATCGAACATCGCAATGGGGATGACGGCGCCCCGTCCGGTGGATTTGCGGTCGTACAGTGCGGCGAGCACCGCCGAATATGCGTACAGGGCGGTGCCGACGTCGGCGCTCGGAATCCCGGACTTCACCGGCCGTCCCGGCCAGCCGGTGATCGAGCAGGACCCGCCCTCGGCCTGCACGAGCAGGTCGTACGCGCGCTTGTCGTCGAGGACACCTCCGGTGCCGTATCCGGAGATGTCGACCACGATGAGACGGGGGTAGGTGTCGGCGAGGGTGGCGGGTGCCAGCCCCAGCCGGCCCAGCGCACCGGGTGCGAGGTTGCTGACCAGGACGTCGGCGCGATCGAGGAGTCCGGTGAACACCTCGAGATCGGTGGGGTCGGTGAGGTCGAGCGCGGCCGATTCCTTGCCGTGGTTCAGCCAGACGAAGTGAGCGGCCATCCCGCGAACCACGCCGTCGTAGTGGCGGGTGCTGTCGCCTCCGTTGGGGTTTTCGATCTTGATCACCCGGGCACCGAGATCGGCGAGATGGCGGGTGCACAGCGGAGCGGAGATGGCCTGTTCGAGACTCACCACGGTCACACCCGCGAGTGGCGCGCTCATGCGAACCTCGGCGCGCGCTTCTCGCGGTGGGCGGCGACGCCCTCGACGACTTCCGGTCCGCCGAATCCGTAGAACTCGAGCCCGAGGGATGCGTCGAAGATCGGCATCGCCTGCCGGTACCAGTTGTTCAGGGCGTGCTTGGTCCACTGCAGCGCGCTCGGTGCGCCGGTGGCCAGGGTGGTGGCGATTTCCAGGGCGCGACTCTGCACCTGGTCGTCGTCGACACAGAGGGAGACGAGGCCGATACGCTCCGCTTCCTCACCGGTGAGGACTTCGTTCATCAGCAGGTGGTACTTGGCTTTCGCCATTCCGCACAGCATCGGCCAGCAGATGGCCGCGTGGTCGCCGGCGGCGACCCCGAGGCGGACGTGGCCGTCGACGATCTTCGCGCGCCGACCGGCAACGGACACATCCGCGAGGAGCGCGGCGACCAGTCCCGCTCCCACCGCGGGACCGTTGACGGCGGAGACCATCGGCTTCGAGCATTCGATGAGGTTGCGCACGAGGTCGCGGGCCTCCCGGAGGATGCGGGTGCGCACCTGCCAGTCCTCCACCATCGACTCCACCAGGTCGAAGCTTCCCCCTGCGGAGAAGGCGCGGTCGCCGGCGCCGCGGATGAGTACGGCGCGGACGGAGTCGTCGCGGTCGATCGCCGTCCACACGTCCGCCAGGTCGCGGTGCATGTCCGGGCCGACGGCGTGCAGGTCCGGCCCGTCGAGCACGATGCGCAGGACGTGGTCGGACGGGCGGTCGATTGCCAGGGTCGGAAACTCTTCGTAGGTCCTCATGAGTTCACTCGTTCGATCAGGGCCACCTTCACGTGGTCGGGGCGCTTCAGGGTTCCGTCGGGGACGAGGTCGACGACCGTTTTCACGTTGAGCGCCGAGCGGACTCGCTGCTCGATGGTGGTGCGCAGTTCGGACTGCTGCTCGGCGGTCAGGCCGTTGGCGTGCTCGACGACCAGGGGAAGTGGACGCTGGGTGGAGTGGCCCTCGAAGTCTGCGCGGATGCGCATCTCCCCGGTGGTGGCGGGCGTCAGCTCGGACACGAGCTGCTTGACCGCGGACGGGAAGAGATTGATCCCGCGGACGATGAGCATGTCGTCGGTTCGGCCGATGCAGCGAACCTTGTACCCGGTGCGGCCGCACGCGCAGTCGGTCCCTGTGACCACCACGTGGTCGCGGGTGCGGAAGCGAAGCAGCGGTGAGGCCTGGCGCCGGAGTGCCGTGTAGACGAGTTCTCCCTGCGCGCCGTCGACCGGTTCGATCAGCTCGTCCGTGTCGGGGTCGATCAGCTCGGCCACCATCAAGTCTGGCGAGAGGAAGTGCATGCCGTCGCCGGCCTCGCACTCACCCCAGTAGATGCACGCGATATCGGTGCCGCCCAGCATCTCCCGCGAGGTGGCACCCCACAGGGCCTCGAGCTTGTTCCGCACCGCGGGCAGTCCCCCGCCGGGCTCACCGCCGACGCTGATGGCGCGCACCCCGAGTTCGTGAGCGGGCAGGCCCACGATCGACGGTGCCTGTTCGGCGAGGTGAGCCAGGAAGTTCGGCGTTCCGATCAGGGCACTCGGCCGCTGATCGGCCTGCACCCGCAGGAGCCGGTCGGCGCCGGCCTCGGCACCGATCGGGATGTCGACGATGCCCATGTACTGGGCCATCTGCACCACCGGGATGCCGCCGACGAATCCCTTGCTCATTCCGAACCCGTGCAACAGCCGGTCGCCCGGGCGGAAGCCGTTGGCGTACAGCGCCCGCGCCCCCAGCTCGCACCACACATCGATGTCACTCCGAGTCAACCCGACGTAGGACGGGCTGCCGGTGGTGCCCGACGACGCCTGGATCTGCACGATGTCGGCCTGATCGGCCGCGACATGGTTTCCGAGCGGCGGCGCCGCGGTCAGGCTGTCCCGCAATTCCTGCTTCTCCGTGAACGGCAGACCCGCCAGGTCCTCTACCGTCCTGACCTTCGTGACGCCGACTCCGTGCTCGGCGAACTTCGTGCGGTAGAACGCGCTGTGGGCGGACAGGTAGGCGAGTTGCTCCTGTAGTCGCTCGTTCTGGACCGCTCGCGCGTCCTTGGGTGAAATAGCCTCGACCGCACTCCAGTAGTGCGCCGAGAAAGGAGCTGATGCCATGAGGGCTTCCTTGTCGTCCGGTATGAATGAGCGCCACATCGAAATTCCACACATTTGGCTTCGACCACCTAGAGCGTGACGATATGTCAGGAAAGGACTGAGCTGTCGCTTAAAGCATATTCGCTCACACCGAGAGTGACGCTAATCCGGAGTATAGCTTGTAATTCGTCGATGTCCATGCGTCGATGATGGGAGAATCGACAATCTCCGGAAGAGCACTTCGAGAGCAATTCGGCCTGGTCGAATTGCCGATTCGAAGGTTTTCAATTGGAACCTCCCGGAACGGGCGATAATATTGAAATCAATGAATTCTGCGCCGAACTGGTAGATACCGCGTGGGCGCTGCAAATGAGGTTGCCCGCTCGCTACGTGTTGAGACGACAACTCCGTTCGTTCCCCGGGAGGATTTGATGATCCGCGAGATCACCACTGTCAGTACGGGTTATTCCTTCCTGGAGGGACCGAGATGGTACCGCCTTCGACATCGCCACCGACGGTTCCCTGACGAACCGGAACACGTGGGCGAAGTTCGGGGAACCCACGAGTGAGCGGGACATCGCCACAGTCACCGCCATGATGAATGTGGCCGCCGACGGGTGCACCCTCGACGCGGAGGGAGCATTGTGGTTCGCCGACTTCGGTGGTGGACGGGTGGTGCGGGTACAGAACGGTCGAATCGTCGACGAGATCCAGACGTCCACAGGTGTCTTCGCCTGCGCTCTCGGTGGAAGTGACGGGCGGACTTTGTTCCTGTGCACCGCGCCGGACTTCGATCCCCAGGTCCGCGAAGTCGAGCATGCGGCCGAGCTGCTGGCGGTCCGCGTCGACGTCCCGCCTTCCGGAGGTCATTACGTTGGTGGTCAACGGATTCGACTGAAATTCCGGTCGCCGCTCTGCCATGTGTGATCGGTGGCGCGAGTGCAACACGCACCGGGCGCCGGTATACGTCCCGTGATTCACGGTCGACGTTTCGTTCAACAATTCAAGGTGTGCAATGAACAGTCTCGAAGACAAGGTCGCTATCGTCACCGGTGGCACCGGGGGTATCGGCAAAGGAGTCGCTCTGCGGCTTGCCGGGCGCGGAGCAACCGTGGTCCTCAACGGCAGGGACGAACGCAAGGCCGAGGCAGTACTGGCCGAGATTCGACGGCTGGGCGGAACCGGAGGTTTCATCGCCGGGGACGTGCGCTCGAAGTCCGACATGGACGAGGTCGCCGCGGAAGCCGCCCGCCGCTTCGGTGGTGTCGACATCGTGGTCCCCAACGCCGGAGGCAACGACGACGAAGCCCGCTCCCCCGCAGTTCGCGGCCCCTTCTCCGACATCGACCTCGATCGGGTGACGGCCTTCATCGGGCAGGCGGTGGCAGCGAAACTCCTTGTCGTGCAGGCCGCTGTTCCCTATATGCGGGAGCGCGGCGGCGGAAGCGTCGTCTTCGTGACATCCGAGGGCGGCCGGGTGCCGACGCCAGGACAGACCGCAATCGCCACCTTCTCCGGCGGAGTGATCATGGCGAGCAAGGTGCTGTCCAAGGAGTTGGCGAGACATCGGATCAGGGTGAATTGTGTGTGCGTGACCGTGGTGCGGGATTCGCCGTCGTGGGAAGCGGCGTTCCAGCGTGAAGGCGGGGTGTCCGACCATCACCGGAAACAGTACGAGAAGATCGTCGAGCGCAGTCCGCTGGGAGTCGCGGCTCCTCAGGACATCGGCGACGTGGTGACCTTCCTGGCATCCGACGATGCGCACTACCTCACCGGAACTGTTGTCAGCCCCACCGGCGGCTTGACCATTCACTGATACGAACCCGACGACAGCAGGCGGGGCGGAGCGGCGACGCGCTCCGCCCCGCCTGCTGTTGCGGGAACACTCGGATGATCAGGCGTCGTGGACGATGACGCCGCGCAGGTTTCGGCCGGCTTTCATGTCGTCGAATCCCGTGGTGATGTCGTCGAGGGAATAGCGGGTGGTGACGAGCTCGTCGAGCCGAAGCTGCCCGTGCTGGTACATCTCGAGCTGTGCCGGGATGTCGGCAGTGGGACAGCTGGCGCCGAACAGGGAACCCTGCAGACGCTTCTGGTACAGGACCAGCTCGTGCAGGTTGATGTCACCGTCACGCACGTGGGTGTCGCCGAGACCGACCACGACGCAGGTCCCGGCCTTGCGGACGGACTGCAGGCCCTGCCCCACGTGACGTCCGCTGGTGACGCCGACGGTGACAATGGTGGCGTCCGCGCCCTGACCGTTGGTCATCGACCGGGCGACCTCGGTGGCCTCCTCGATATCCGATACGGCGTGGGTGGCCCCGAGCTTCAACGCCGATTCGCGTTTGAAGGCGACCGGATCGACGGCGATGACCGCGCCTGCCCCGGCGTGTGCGGCACCCTGGACGGCGTTGATGCCGATCCCTCCGATGCCCATCACGATGACAACGTGCCCCGGCCTGATCTGTGCGGAGTTGACCGCCGCACCCCACCCGGTCCCCACGCTGCACCCGGTCAGACACGCGATGTCCAGCGGGATCGAGGGATCGATCTTGATCGCCGATGCCGTGGAGACGGTCACGTATTCGCAGAACGTACCGAGGCCGGCGAGCTGCCCGACCGGTGTGCCGTCGAGCGAAAGGCGGAACGAGGTGGGGTCGTCGAAGCGGGCGCCGGTGGCGAGAAAGCGGCCGAGGTCGCACAGATTTTGATGACCGGTGGCGCACCATCGGCAGCGACCGCAGACCGGCAGGAAGGAGAAGACCACGTGGTCGCCTTCGGCGAAGCCTGTGGTGCCCGGTCCGACTGCTTCGACGATGCCGGAACCTTCGTGGCCGCCTGCGATCGGCAGGATCCCGGGTTGCTGGTCTCCGGTCGCGAAGTGGTCGTCCGAGTGGCACAGGCCGCTGGCCACCATCTTGACGCGGATCTCACCGGGCCGGGGGTCGTCGACCTCCAACTCCACGACCTCGTACTCACCTGGCGACTGCCGAAGAACCCCTCCCCGCGTCAGCACGGTCGCATCTCCCCACAACCGTGGGTAACCGTGCGATATCTGCATTTCCTCATGACTGTTGCACTCCTCGGTGACGAAGCTTGGCTGGTGGACGGCAGCATTCGGGCGATCCGGGAACAGCGTCCAGTTTCGGAGCGCCGAACGCGGGGCACCGTAGCTGCACGTGGGGGGTCATCGCAGCGGTGACAATGTGCCGAAGACGACTCCGGTTATATTGCCTGTCTCCGGTCGAGGCCGTCAATAGCAAGAATGGATGCAGAAAATCGGCATCGATGCGATTCGGGCCGTTCGAATCGCCGCTTCGCGATTCTTCAATTGGCAGTGCCAATAGGGCCGGATACGCTCGGAAGTATTCGATTGGAGCCAGAAAGTCATGGAAAATTCCAGAGGCCCCCTCGCGGGCATCAAGATCGTCGAACTGGGTGGAGTCGGACCGGTTCCGTTCTGCTGCATGCTCCTATCCGACCTGGGGGCGGACATCATCCGGATCGACCGGCCGCCCGGCTACGACGGCGGCGCGCCGGTGGATCCACGCTTCAATCTTCTCAATCGCGGGCGTCGCAGTGCAGCAATGGATCTGAAGAACGAGGCGGCAGTCGGGGCGGTCTTCGACCTCGTGCGGCGGGCCGACGTGCTCGTGGAGGGATTTCGGCCCGGTGTGGCGGAGAAGTTGGGGATCGGCCCGGACGACTGTCTCGCAGTGAATCCCGCGCTGGTGTACGGGCGGATGACGGGGTGGGGTCAGGACGGACCGCTGGCGCAGGCCGCGGGGCACGACGCCAATTACATCTCGCTGACCGGCGTCCTCCATGCCATCGGCGCCAAGGATGGGCCACCGACGTTACCGCTGAATCTTGCCGGTGACTTCGGTGGCGGTTCGCTGTATCTGGCATTGGGAGTGGTCTCGGCGCTTCTCGAGAGTCGGCTGTCCGGTCGTGGCCAAGTGATCGATGCGGCGATGGTGGACGGGTCGGCGTCGTTGATGGCCCTGTTCTACGGCCTTCACGCCGCCGGGTACTGGCACGACGAGCGTGGAACCAATCGGCTCGATTCGGGCGCACCCTGGTACAACGTGTACGAGACCTCGGATGGACGTTGGTTGAGCGTGGCGTGCAACGAGTATCGGTTCTGGCGCAACACACTTCGCCTTCTCGGATTGAACGAGACCGAGATGCCGGATCAGCACGACCGGGCCCGCTGGCCGGAGATGCAGGAACGGCTCGCTGCGGTGTTCCGGACCCGCACCCGCGACGAATGGTGCGCCCTCGCCGAGGGCGAGGACGCGTGCTGGGCGCCGGTGCTGTCGTTGACCGAAGCGCCGCGGCACGAGCACCTCGTTGCGCGTGGCACGTTCACGGAGGTCGCCGGTGTAGTGCAGCCGGCTCCGGCGCCGCGGTTCAGCCGGACTCCGGGCGCGATCCAGGGCCCCCCGGCTGCGCCCGGACAGCACACCGACGACGTTCTCGGCGACTGGGGTTTCACCGCCGAGCAACTCGCTGCGCTCCGCGCGGCGGGGGCAATCACCTGATCTGTTGCGCTGCCGCGAACACGATTCGTATTCGTCGAATCGCGGATTCGAAAGGAATCACTAGGTTCGGCAGTCACGCAGTTCTAACATTTATTCAAGCGGTGCAACCGAAAACGCGGGCACCATTCCTTCCGATCTGGAGAGAATTATGAACTCGAATTTCCTCGACGAATCCCAGGCCGCGTGGCTCGACGTCGTCAACGACTTCATGGACAACGAAATCACCGTCGAGTACGTCCGGAATTGCGACGAGAATCGCCTGTACCCGTACGAGGCGTACGAGAAGATCGCCAAGCAGGGCTGGCTCGGCATCCTGTTCCCCGAGGAGGAGGGCGGTTCGGGCGGCGACATCTTCGACTACTCGCTGATGGCCGAGGGGCTCGGTAAGTTCGGTTTCGACTTCGCGTGTTCGGTGCTGGTGCCGACGTTCACGGCGATGAACATCATCAAGTACGGAACGCCCGAGCAGAAGCGGCAGTACGTCAAGCCGTTCATCGACGGGCAGATCCGCTTCTCGGTGTCGATCTCCGAGCCCGATGCCGGTTCGGACGCCGCCAACACCAAGACCCGCGCCCGCCGTGACGACAACGGAGACTGGATCGTCAGCGGACAGAAGCTGTGGTGCAGTGGCGCCGCCGCGAAGGACACCGTCATCGCGATGCTGGTGCGGACCGACACCAGCGACAAGCACAAGGGTTTGTCCGTGCTGCTGATTCCGAATGACACTCCGGGCCTGGACATCCGCAAGCTGCCGACTCTGTCGCGGCACGCGACCGGCACCACCGAGATCTTCCTCGACGAGGTGCGGGTGCCCGGTGACGCGCTGCTCGGCGCCGAGGGCGAGGGTTGGAAGGTCATCACCGAGCACCTCGAACTGGAGCGCTGCGCGGTCGCTGCGGCCTATATGGGCAACGCGCAGGAAGCGGTCAACAACGCCAACCGCTATGCGCACCAGCGCATCCAGTTCGGCAAGCCGATCTACGAGTTCCAGGTGCTCAAGCACATGCTGGCCGAGAATCAGACCCGTGTCGACGCCGCGCGGCTGCTCTGCTACCGCGCCGCCCAGTTGAAGGCGCAGGATCGTCCCGCCGCCCGTGAGACCTCGATGGCCAAGCTGTACGCGTCGGAGACCCTCAAGCAGTGTGCGCTCGACGGTATGCAGATTCTCGGTGGGTACGCCAACCTCCCCGAGGCCGACATGGAGCGCTACCTGCGCGAGAGCATCCAGTGCACGATCGGCGGCGGAACGTCGCAGATTCAGCGCACGATCATCGCCAAGTCGATGCGCCTGACCAACGCCTGAATCTGCCCCGATCACCATCACGTCCCAAGGAAGCAGCGATGACAACGACGAATCCCGCCACCATCAACAACCGCATCGACATGCCGCTCGACGAGATCGAGGTCGGCACGGTCTTTCGCAGCGGTGGTCGCACCATCACCGAGACCGACGTGGTCAACTACTGCGCGCTGACCGGCAACTGGATCGAGATCCACTCGAACATCCACTACGCGTCGCAGACCCGTTTCGGTGAGCGCCTGGTCCAGGGGTCGCTGACCTACTCCATCATGACCGGCCTGATCACCTTCGGTCCGCCGATCCAGGCGAACTACGGGATCAACAACCTCCGGTATCTCACTCCGGTGCACATCAACGACACCATCTACGTCACCGCCGAGGTCCTCGCCAAGAAGGACAAGGACGACAAGTACGGCGTCATCACCCTGCTGATGAAGGCGCTCAACCAGGACGGCGACGTGTGCCAGAAGAGCGAATGGAGCCTGCTGATGCTGCGCAAGCGCGAGGATCTCGAGGCCCTGGTCGGCGCGTCGCTGCCCACCGAGCGCGCGAAGGACTGAGTATGTCGTCGAAACCCGTCGCAGCGATCGTCGGCATGGGCGATGCGTATGCATCGCGTGAGAACCGAAAAGATCCGCTGCAACTCGCAGCGGAATCCACCGTCGCAGCACTTGCCGATGCCGGCATCCACAAGAACCAGGTGGATGCGATCTTCACCGGACGCTCCCCGTGGGCGGACAAGCGCTCGCAGTGGAACAACATCTTCGCCTCACACATGCAGATGCACGTGACGTTCTCGAGTGAGCTCACGATGCACGGTGCAGGGCTCACTTCGACGATCGCCGTCGCGTCGCAGATGATCGCCGCAGGCAAGGCCGAGTACGTGCTGTGCCTGCAGAGCGATGCGACGGAGTTGTTCGTCGACGCCGTGGCGATGGGCGCGGAGGCGGACGCGGATCCTCAGTTCGAGGCCCCCTACGGACCGACGATCCCGGCCCTCTACGCTCAGGCCGCTCACCGTTACTTCCACGAGTTCGGGATCACCGAAGAGGATCTCGCGGACGTCGCCGTCGCGAACCAGCGCTGGGGCGCACACCATCCGCATGCAGCGAAGGCGAAGTTCGGTGAGATCGACCGCGAGAAGGTGCTGTCGTCCCCGTACGTCGCGACGCCGCTGCGGCGGTGGATGTGCTCTACCTGGGGCGGCGGCACCGGGGGCGCCCTGATCGTCACCTCGCCCGACAACGTTCGAGAAGGCCAGGATCCGATCTACGTCCTCGGCTACGGTTCGGCATCGACGCACGAATATCTGACCGACCGCATGAACATGCGCAGTTGCAAGTTTCCGGACATGGGTGCGTTCCCCAACCTGACGCACACGGCGACGGTCGAGGCCGCACGGCAGGCGTACCTGATGTCGGGGCTCGGCCCGTCCGACATCGACATGGCACAGATCTCGATGAACTTCGCGCACATGGGCCCGATCATCATGGAGGACCTCGGCTTCGCCGAGAAGGGCCGCGGAATCGACCTCTACCGGGGTGGGCACACCGGAATCGACGGCGACCTGCCCACCGACACGAACGGTGGCTGGCTGTCGTTCGGTCAGCCCGGCATCTCCTGCAACATGGACAGCCTGGTCGAGGCAGTCCGGCAACTGCGCGGGAACCCGCTCGGGCTCGCGCCCGCACGCCGGCCGGATACCGCGCTGGTCCAGGGTGCCGGCGGAATGCTCGCAGCCGGCAGCGTCATGGTCCTGTCCTCCGCTGCATGAACCACGAAATGGAGCACAGCATGACCGACACGCACGTATCGAACGACTGGCCGCAGCCGTATCGACTCCTCGACGCCGAGCCGTACTGGGAGGCGCTCACCGACGAGCGACTGACATTCCAGCGTTGCGGAGACTGCGAGGAGGCGGTCTGGCCGGCGCACTCGTCCTGCCCGTACTGCGGATCCGCGGCATTGTCGTGGACACAGTCGACCGGGAGCGGGACGATTTACTCGTACAGCACGATCATGCGCGGACCGACACCCGTCTGGTCCACGATCGTGCCGTACACGGTCGGCTTCGTGCAGATGGACGACGGCTACACCCTGTTCGCACAGATCGACGGCGAACCGGACGCGATCGCGATCGGAAAACCGGTCACGATGCGCTTTGTACAGCGCGGGGAGCAGAAACTCCCCGTATTCACCATGACGGACCACCAGTAGGAGCAGTGACATGACCGGACCGTTGGAGGGTGTGCGCATCCTGGACCTGACATCGAACTTCATGGGCCCGTACGGGTCGCTCCTGCTCGCCGACATGGGCGCAGACGTCTGGAAGATCGAGTCACGCGATGGCGACACGACGCGCGGTGTCGGGCCGTATCGCAACCGCGGGATGAGCGCGATCTTTCTGCACCTCAACCGCAACAAGCGCAGCCTCGTCCTCGATCTCAAGACGGACGGGGGTGCCGCCGCACTCAAGCGCATGATCCGTTCCGCGGACGTGCTGCTGTACAGCCTGCGGCCGAAGGCCATGGCCAGGCTGGGGCTGAGCTACGAGGAGGCGCGCGCGATCAATCCACGGATCATCTACTGCGGCGCTTACGGTTTCGGTCAGAACGGCCCCTACGCCGACCGGCCGGCATACGACGACCTGATCCAGGCGGCGGTCGGTATGCCGGTACTCCAGAGCCGCAAGTCGGGTCCACCGGCGTACGTGGCCACCGCCATCGCGGACCGCGTCGTCGGCATGGCCGCGAGCACGGCCGTGTCGATGGCACTGTTCCGGCGCGAGAAGACCGGCGTCGGACAGGAAGTCCAGGTGCCGATGTTCGAGACGTTCACGCACTTCGTCATGGGTGATCACCTGTACGGGCACACCTTCGATCCGCCGATCGACGATTGGGGGTACGGGCGGATGATGAACCCGGACCGCCGCCCGTATCGGACGCTCGACGGCGGCTACCTCGGGGTGAACGTCTACATCGACAAGCACTGGCAGCGTTTCTTCGAAATCTCCGGACACCCGGAGATGGTCGAGGACCCGCGTTTCGCCGACATCAACGGACGGACCCAGAACATCGGAATCCTGTACGACTTCCTGGGGCAGGTGTTCGAGACGAAGACGACCGCGGAGTGGATGAAGCTTCTGACCGACGCGGATATTCCGGTCATCGAGATGAACACCCCAGAATCGTTGCTGGATGATCCGCACATGCGAGAGGTCGGCTTCTTCGTCGACCAGGACCACCCCTCCGAGGGACCGCTCAAGACGATGGCGATTCCGCAGCAGTGGAGTGAGAGCGCGCCGGACCTGCGGTACCCGGCGCCGCGTCTCGGCGAACATTCCGTGGAGTTGCTCACCGAGGCGGGTTTCGACCGAGATGAAATCGATGAGCTGTTGAGTTCCGGCGCCACGTACTCACCCGAAGTGCGCGCCGCACACACGGTCAACTGACCAAGAGGAGTAAGACGATGCTGCGTGATCTGCCGTTATCGGGAGTTGTCGTGGTCGAGCTGGGCGACAGTGCCTCGGCACCGTTCAGTGGGAAGATCCTCGCGGAACTCGGCGCCGAGGTGTGGAAGGTGGAGCGCCCGTCGGGCGACTCCGCCCGTGGCTGGGGACCCAGCACCTGGAAGGGCAGCGGCGCCGCCTTCCATGCGCTCAATCGCGGCAAGCGCTGCATCAGCATCGACATCAAGGATCGAGACCAGCTGAAGACGCTGCACACGCTGATCGCCGAACGCGCCGACGTCTTCATCCACAACCTCCGGCCGGGTTCCAGCGCGAAATACGGTCTGGACGCCGACAGCCTCCGGGTGACGAAGCCGGAGTTGATCTATTGCGAGATCGGCGCGTTCGGACACGTCGGCCCGCTGAACACGCTCCCCGGATACGACCCGCTGATGCAGGCGTTCTCCGGAATCATGAGCATCACGGGTGAGGAGGGACAGCCCCCGGTACGGGCAGGGGTGTCCATCATCGACTTCGGGTCCGCGATGTGGGCGGTGATCGGCATCCTGTCGGCGCTGCACCGCCGTCAGGTGAAGCACTCCGGTGCGACGGTCAACGCGTCGCTCCTCGAGACTGCCATGGCCTGGATGTCGATCGGCGTGGCGAACTACAACGCCGACGGCGAACCCGGTGGCCGCCACGGGTCGGGTGTCGCTTTCATCGTCCCGCACCGCGCGTACTCGACCAGCGACGGCGATCTGATCGTCAGTTGCGCCAACGATGCGCTGTTCGCGCGCCTCTGTGCGGCACTCGGACATCCGGAGTGGTCGACCGACGACCGCTTCGCCACCAACGCGGGACGGTTGCAGAACCGGGCCGAGATCGACCGGCTGATCGGTGAGCAACTGGGGAAGGAAACACGCGCCCACTGGCAGGAACTGCTGCAGGGTGCCGGCATCCCGTCGGCACCGATCCAGACCACCGCCGAAGTCCTCGCCCACGAGCACACCCACGCGCTGGGAATCATCGGCTCGCCGTCCGAGGACGAGATCGGTCTGGTCGGTCTGCCCCTGTCGTTCGACGGCCGCCGTCCGCCGCCCCTGCATGCGGCCCGCGACATCGGGGCGGACAACGACCAACTTCCCGAAGTGCTGAAGATCAGACCCTGAGAGAGGTGCCCGGCTGGTATTCCGATAGCTCGATGAGATTTCCGTCCGGATCGCGGATGTACACACTCGTCATCAGCCCTCGAGCGCCGTGGCGCTGGACAGGACCTACTTCCACCGGCACACCTCTGCCGGACAGCTCGCCGACAACCACGTCGATGGACTCTTCGACGATCAAGCAGACGTCGGCACTGCCTGGTTGCGCGTGCCGAGCGTTCGGTTCGACCTCGTTCCCGTGCTGGTGCAAATTGATCTTGCTGCGACCGAACAGCAATGCCCGGCGATCGTCGCCGTAGCGATGTTCGGACATCCCCAGAATCGTCGTATAGAACTCGACGGTGGTGTCGATGTCGGCAACAGTCAGCACGAAATGATCGACGTGCGCGATATGCATGTGAATCGTCCGTTTCCGTCTCGAGCAATCCATCGCTCAGTTCACCTGCGCCCGAGCACCCTCGGTGCCCGCACTGAGCATTTTCTGCAGAATTGTTCCGAAAGTCAAAGATGCGGAAGCTAACCCGAGGTAAGCCTCACCCTATGGATCGTAACTTTCACTCCCCCTTGCGTTTCTGTGTGCTTAAGCCCACTCTTGACACTTACGCCGCATTGCCGAATATTCACCTGTGGCTGAACTCTTCTCGTGCAGGCGAGAATCATTGTTCAGAAGGAGATAATTCCCAAAGGCCTAACGCACGCCGCGAAGCCAGGAAAGCACTGTGAACCATGAATCTCGCATCACACGTCGATCGTGACGATTGGCGACCACAGGCGCGTTGCCGTGGCATGGACATCGCCGTCTTCTATATGGATGGCGAAGACAATCGCACATGTTCACGCCGTCAGGAGCAGCAAGCGAAGGCGATCTGCCGCCAATGCCCGGTGATCAGCGAATGCCGAACAAGCGCGATTCATTTCGGAGAGCAACACGGAATCTGGGGTGGCCTGAACCCGAACGAGCTTCGCGCCGCGCGCAAGTGGAGTCGATGGCAAAGATAGCCGATCAATTGTCGCGGCCATGGGGGTGCTGGTGGCCCCTCCCACGTCGGCTTCGAGATACGTAAGATCAGGCCAGAGGGCACACTCGATCGGCTCGCCGAATTGAATTCGTCGGATCACTCGGCCCTCATCCGACATCGGCAGACGTCGCATTACCCGTGCCGACGTTCAGGTCGGGGCATCCATCATTTCTTGCCGCCATCACAATGCGGTGGGACCAGGAGGACACAAGAATGGTCACGAACCACGAATCCCATTACGTCGGCGGCGAGTACCGGGCCGCCCACTCCACCGAGACAATCTCCGTCGTCAATCCGTCGACGGAGGAAGTCTTTGCCTCCATCGTCGACGGTGACTCCTCCGATATCGACGCGGCCGTACAGGTCGCCGACACCGCCGGTGTCACGTGGGCCGCCACCCCTCCGTCCGAACGAGCCGCTTCCCTGCGCCGGCTGGCCGACACTTACGAAGGCCGTATCGATGAGATCGCTGCGCTGGTGACGCGGCAGAACGGCACTCCGATCAGCGTGTCCCGGGCGATGCAGCAGCAAGTTCCGCGGTACTACCGGTATTTCGCCTCGCTCGCCGACACCCTCGTCGAAGAGGAACCACTGGAAACGTCCATCGGTGACGCGCTCCTGCAGCGGCGGCCGGTCGGCGTGGTGGGGGCGATCACCCCGTGGAACGGCCCCCAGCCCCTGCTCGCGTGGAAGATCGGACCGGCACTCGCGGCAGGATGCACCGCCGTGATCAAGCCGGCACCAGAAACTTCGCTCGATGCTTTTCTCTTCGCGGAAATCGCCACCGAAGCGGGTATCCCCGCCGGCGTCGTCAACGTCGTCACGGGAGGCCGCGAGACCGGCACCGCCCTCGTCGAGCATCCGCTGGTCCGCAAGATCGCCTTCACCGGCTCCACCGTCGCCGGCAAGGCCATCGCCGAGACCTGCGGTAGGGACCTCAAGCGGGTAACGCTCGAACTGGGCGGCAAGTCGGCCGCCATCCTGCTCGAGGACGTCGATCTCGACGCCTTCAAGCCGTTCGTGGCAACCGCGTGCTCACCGAACACCGGCCAGATTTGCCGGTCCCTGACCCGGGTGCTCGCACCCCGATCGCGGTACGACGAAGTAGTCGACGCTGTCAGTGCCGCGATGAGCGAGATCCCGATCGGCGATCCCACCGATCCCGCCAACCTGTTCGGCCCCCTGGTGTCCGAACGGCAGCGGGATCGCGTCGAGTCGTACCTGGAGCTGGGACAACGCGAAGGAGCGAAGGTCGTCGTCGGCGGGGGCCGATCCACGGCGAACGACCGGGGTTTCTACATCGAGCCGACCGTCTTCCGTGACGTCACCAACGACATGCGCATCGCCCGTGAAGAGATCTTCGGCCCGGTCCTCGTCGTCATCGCCTACGAGAACGAGGACGAGGCCATCGCCATCGCCAACGACTCCGAGTACGGCCTCGGCGGCGGGGTCTTCTCTCCGGACCGCGAGCACGCCACCGCCGTCGCCCGACGCATCGTGACCGGCACGATCGGAGTCAACAGCGCGTCGTTCCCGACGGAGGCTCCATTCGGCGGCGTCAAGAACAGCGGCATGGGTAGAGAACTCGGGCCCAGCAGCCTCGAACCGTACCTGGAGCTCAAAACGATCTTCCGTAGTGCCTGACAGCTGCCCCTCCAGATCAGCGCGCACGCACTGGCCCCAGGATCCCACCGAGATCTTTCACCGGCCGGATCCCGGAGAAGAGGGCACGCCCGCGAAGGTCGAATAGTGCGAAAACACCTCATGACAGGCTCGGAGCGGCCGGCACACGCCACCGACAGGCGGCATGTGATGCACCGCGAGGCACTCGGCCGCGCTGCGCTGCGGGGGCTGAAGCCCGGACCGCCCCTCCAGGATCCTGCCCGTCTGCTGCGCGTGGCAGTCGGCATGATCGTCGCGGCGATCGGCGGCTACTTACTGCACGACTTCGGAGAGCAGGTCCTGATCTGTGTCGGTGCGTTCCTCGGGGGCATCGCATCCTTGATGCCACACAACCGCTCCGGTCTGGGAGCAGCCGTCCTCACCGGAACAGCCGAGATCTTCGCCGCGGCCACCGGGATCCTCTTACACGGACTGTGGTGGCTCATCCTCCCCATTCCCTTCATCGGCTTGTTGACCGCCGGGATCCTGCGTGGAGTGGCGCTGAGCATCAGCATGCGGCTCCTCGTCGTCACGATCATCTTCGTCGACTTCGCCGAGATCACCCCCTCCCTGCCAGTCGGTTGCTCCACTCTCGCGCCGCGAGGATGGTTCTCTCATCTCCCGAACTAAAACGGTTGTACGAGATGGCCGACGCTTTCGAGCGGTAGTCGGACGGCGCTAATTTCTCCCGCTCTCGCACGGCCTAATCGTGTGCCCGCTCCACGACCCAGGCCGCGACCTGGGTCCGGGAGGTGAAGCCCAGTTTGGCCAGGATGTGCTCCACATGTCCTTGTGCGGTGCGGGGTGAGATCACCAGTCGGTCGGCGATGGCCTGATTGGTCAGGCCTTCGGCGATCAGGTCGGCGACTTGGCGTTCCCGCTTGGTCAGTCGCGTCGACGCGGCGGTGGCGGGTGTGGAGGTGTCGGCCTGTTGCTCGTGGAGGGCGTAGGCGATCGCCGCGTCGAAGCCGAGTTGTTCGCCCTTGCGGTGGGCCGCGCCGAATGCTTTGTCCCCGAGCTCCTGCCGGGCCTTCTGTGCATATTCTTCTTGGTAGAGAATCAGATTGGTATGTATGACCGCCGTACTGCTGATCGACCGCGCCAGCCCGTCCGCGGCTCCCATCAGAACTGCGGCCCGGAGTGCCTCGCGACGTTCGAAGCTGATCCAGGCGAGCGCTTCGAGGCAGGCTGCAGCGACGCGGGGGCTGCGCACCTGCTTGGTCAGTTTCAGTGATTGTTCGATAAGCTGCACCGAACGACTTGCATCACCCTGCTTCCACACAGCAATTCCCAAGGCCCACAGCGAATGCGATCGGTACATCGTCTCACCGTGCGCTTCCGTGATCGCGAGCGCACGTTCGTGGCACTCGATCGCCTGGTCCGTCCGGCCGGACAGTCCATAGGCCAGACCTAACGGGTACAGGATGGCTACTTGGAGCAGTTGATCTCCGCGTTCGGTGAACTCGGCGAGCGCGATGTCCAGTTGCGAGCACGCTCGCGCGAGATCACCGCTGTAGAGGGCCAGCATGCCGTCGGCGCAGTCGACGTAGGCGCGCAGGAGGGGATCCCTCGTGTCGGCGGTGAGAGTCCGCGCCTCCTCGACGAGCGCTGTCGCGGCCTGAAGGTCGCCTTGAGCGAAAGCCATTACGCTGTGGCTGTAGAGCGCCTTGATCGAATCCAGGGTGGGCGGGCCGCTCTGGCGGACGAGCAGTTGTTCGTACCACCGTCGCCCCTCGCTGTAGAGGCCCTGGGAGCTCCAGAACAGGAACAGTGCCACGGCGATGCGTAGGCCGGCGGCGGGGTCGTCGTCGACGCTGAACTCGAGGGCCTCTCGCAGATTCGCGTGTTCCCGTTTCAGCCGGGCGATCCAGTCGAGTTGGCGGGCGCTGATCCACTCGGCCTCCGCATCGAGCGCCAATGCCTCGTACCAGTCCCGGTGCCGTCGACGCAACGCCACAGCCTCACCGGTCTGCTCGAGCTTCTCGTAGCCGTATTCGCGGAGGGTTTCGAGCATCCGGAACCGCACCACCGACCCGTGCTCCTCCCGGATCAGGATCGACTTCTCCACCAACGAGGTCAGCGTGTCCAACAGTTCGTCCGGGTCGAGGCCCTCGCCACAGACCTGCTCGGCGGCATCCGGCGGTGCACAACTCGAAACTCCAGTCGATGCACAACCGCAGGGTCTGTTGCCGCGTCGGCGCACCCCGGCTGCCCCGGGTCAGCAGGGTATAGCGGTCGGTCAGCCGCCCCAGGATCTGCTCCGGCGACATCGCCCGCAACCGCGCCGCCGCCAACTCGATCGGCAACGGCAACCCGTCGAGACGACGGCATATCCCCGCCACCGCCACCGCATTGTCGTCGGTGACCGCGAAACCCGGAACCGCGGCAGCGGCGCGTTCGACGAACAACGTCACCGCATCGTATTTCGGCAAACCCCGCAGCGAGGGCTTCCGGTCGGGATCCGGGACGGCCAGCGGGGGGACCCGCAGCACTGCCTCCCCGCCGATGCCGAGGGGTTCACGGCTGGTGGCCAGCATCCGCAACCGCGGACTCACCCGCAGCAGGTGGGCGGCGAGCTCGGCGACGGCATCCACCACCTGCTCACAATTGTCGAGAACCAACAGCATTTCCTGTACCGCCAGGTGCTCGAGAAGGACCTCACGCAACGGCCGTGCCGAATGGTCCCGCACCCCGACGGCGGAGGCCACTGCATCGACCAGCGACGACCCGTCGCGCAGTTCACCCAACTCGACCAGGCGAACACTGTCGGCGTACTCGCGCTGCACAGCAGACGCGACCCGCATCGCCAGCCGCGTCTTGCCGACACCCCCGATCCCGGTCAACGTCACCAGCCGCGACCCGGCCAGCAGATTCTTCGCCTCGGTCAACTCGTGCCGACGGCCGACGAAACTCGTCAGCTCCAAGGGAAGACTTCCCGTCGCGCCCCCTGTGGAGGGCGCCGGCGATCCTCGCCCGCCGCGCGACGTCGGATGCTCCCCGTCCCCCTGCGCATCGGCCTCCGCACGAAGTGCCATCTCGTCGACCGGGAAGCCGTGGTCGCGTTGCAGACCTCGCAGCTGTTCCCCGAAGTCGGCGGCAGTGGCCGGACGCGCACCGGACTCGCGGGACATCGCCCGGGCGATCACCGCGGACACATCCTCCGGGATCCCGTGCTCACGCAGATCCGGCACCGCCTGCGTGGTGATCCGCAGAAACTGCGCGACCACCTGCTCACCGCTGCGACGCTCGAACGCGGCATGACCGGTCAACGCACTGAACAACGTGGCACCGAGACCGTAGACATCGGCCGCCGGACTCGGCGGATCACCCCCGAGCACCTCCGGCGCGGTATATGCCGGCGACCCGGTCACCGCACCGGTGGCCGTCTCGAAACCACCGGAGATGTGCGCGATACCGAAATCGGCCAACTCCGGCTCGCCGTAATCGGTGAGCAGGATGTTCGCNNACCGGCCATCTTCACCCCCACCCGAAGCACCTGATCCAAGGCGAGCGGACCGTCCTCGCGGACCCGGGCCTCCAGCGAATCCTGCGGGTGATACGGCATCACGATGTAGGGACGGCCGCCGTCGGTGGCACCGACCTGCAGAATGTTGACGATGTTCGGGTGCCCGGTCAGCCGCCCCATCGCCCGCTGTTCCCGGAAGAATCGGGCCTTGTTCTCGTCGTCGAGTTCGACGGTGAGCACCTTCACCGCGACCGTGCGATCCAGGTCCGCCTGGGTGCAGCGGTAGACGACGCCGAAACCGCCGCGGCCGATCTCCTGAACATCAGCGAAACCAGCTCCACCGAGTTCGGCGGCTGGGGGCGGCGGCGGGTACCGCTGAGTGTCGAGCGGATCACCTTCACCCATCGGACGGTCTACTCACCCCGTCGGCTCATCGATCCCGCGCCCTGGCTCCGACGGCACGACCAGCGCGGATACAACCGTGGACTCACCTCTCGATGGCGTCCTTCTGAGGATATCGCTGACGGTGATCGGTGCGGGCGATCCTGGCCGCTGCCGGTGTGAGCCTCCCCATTTAGTCAATCAAATTGATCAATTTGGTTGTACGCTTTGCTCATGATCACCGAACAGGCCACCGCGCAGGTCCTGCGGGAAGCACTGCGCCCGATCTGGCGACAGCTCACCGCAGGCAGGTCGATCTCGGTCGGCAAGATCGGCGTGCTCGCCTACCTGTCGAAGCACGGACAAACGTCTGCCTCGACACTCGCGGCTGCCGAGAAGATCAGCCCACAGGCAATCGCCAATGCGGTGCGCGAACTCGAGAGTCTCGGCCTGGTTGTGCGCACACCCGACGAGCAGGATCGACGCCGAATCTGGATCGAACTCACCGATGCCGGTCGGGAGAGGCTGGCGCAGGAGCGGTCGCAAGGCCTGGACTGGCTGGAACACGCCATCGCGGAACGGTTGACGGACGAGGAGAAGAAGACTCTCGACTCCGTCGTCCCGATTCTGCGCAAGTTGGTGGACGATGCCCCAGTCGACTGATTCCACCACGCGTCCCCGATTACTGCCGGCCCTGGCGTATGCCGCCCTGACGACCGCGATCGTCAGTTCACTCGGCATGCTCCTGGTGCCCACGATCTCCCACGACATGCACGTCGAGGTGAGCACCGGCCAATGGATGCTCACTGTCAACCTCCTGGTCGGCGCGGTCGCAACACCGATCATGGGCCGGCTGAGCGACGGCCCCCACAAGAAGCGCCTGCTCCTGTTCTCCCTGACCACGATCCTCGTCGGTTCGATCGTCGCGGCCGCCGCTCCCAACTTCACCGTCTTCCTGATCGGACGCGCGTTGCAGGGACTCACCTACGGAATCGTTCCGGTGACGATCGCTCTGGCCCGCCGCTATCTCCCCGAGAACCAGGCCCGGCTCGGCATCTCCAGCCTGTCGGTGACGGTGACGACAGGCCTGGGACTCGGATACCCCCTGACCGGCATCCTCGCCGATCTGCTCGGGTTCCGTTTCGCCTTCTGGTTCGCGGCGCTGTTCCTGATCACCACCATCCTCGTCGTGTGGCGTGTCGTTCCCGCAGGCCCCGACGAGCAGGCACCACGCAACACCCTTGACGTACCGGGCGCCCTGCTGGTGGGTACCGGACTCGCGTCCCTCCTCGTCGCCGTCAGCGAAGGCTCCCGGTGGGGCTGGGGCTCGCCGTGGACCCTCGGATTCTTCGCCGGGGCGACGACACTGCTGACGGCGTGGTCCATCGTCGAACTGCGCACCCCCTACCCGCTGATCAACCTGCGGGTACTGCGCAACGGTGACGTGCTGGTCGCGAACAGCACCGCGATCGGCCTCGGCGCCGCGATGTACATCGGACTCTCGATCGGCAGCCTCATCGCCCAGGCGCCCGCCTCGACCGGATACGGGATCGCGCTGCCCCTGTTCTGGGCCGGATTCGTGATGCTTCCCCTGTCGGTGGCGAGTTTCGGCGCGAATCGACTCGTCCGCGCGGTCTCGCACCGGATCCGCATGAGGACTCTGCTGCTCGTCGGTGCAGGCCTCGTGACGGCCTCGAGCATGCTCCTCTGGGTCGCCCACAACGCGCTGTGGGAAATCCTGATCGGGATGTTGGGATTCGGGGCCGGGATGGGCATGACGTACGCGGCGATGCCGGCCCTGATCGCCCGCAGCGTCGCCGACACCGAACTCGGCAGCGCAGTGAGCTTCAACCAGGTACTGCGTACCGTCGGCGGCTCGTTCGGCAGCGCCCTCGCAGGTGCGGTGCTCGCCGCCAACCTGGCACCGGACCTACTTCCCACCGAAAACGGAATCAGGCTCGCTCTCGCCGTGGGTGCCATCGGGTGCGCGGTCGTCTTCGTCGCGCTCCTCGTCAATCACGTGATGTCGCGTCCGCCGACCCCGGTGTCGGAGCCGGCGGACGCGCGTATCAGTCGGCTATAGGGCGTGTTTCCCGATCCCTATCGGATGCACCTGGCGATTGGGCGCCAGGAGCGCCGAAATGGGGATCGGGAGACACGCCCTACGCACCCTCGACGATGGCGGCCATTCCCTGCCCGCCACCGATGCACATCGTGAGAAGCGCCTTGCCGCCGCCGCGTCGCCGCAATTCATGCAGCGCGGTGGTCGTCATTCGGGCGCCGGTCGCGCCGATGGGATGTCCGAGCGAGATCCCGGACCCGTTGACGTTCAGGCGGTCCCGGTCCTCGAATCCCCATTCCTTCAGGACGCCGAGCACCTGGCACGCGAATGCCTCGTTCAGCTCGATCAGCGTGAAGTCGTCGAAGCTCGCACCCGTCCTGCTGAACAGCTTGGACGTGGCCGCGACCGGTCCGAGCCCCATCAGCGCCGGCTCACACCCGGCGGCGGACCACCCGGTGAGGAACCCCATCGGCTCGAGCCCGAGTTCGTCGAGTTGATCCTCGGCGACGACGAGCATCGACGACGCGGCGTCGTTCTGCTGACTCGCGTTGCCCGCGGTGACGACACCGTCTTTGAGAGCACTCCGCAGGCGCGCCAGGGTCTCGGGCGTGGTTTCCGGACGGATACCCTCGTCCCGCGCTACGACGGTGACGTTGCCCTTCCGGTCGGTGATCTTGACCTCGATAACCTCGTCGTCGAACTTTCCTGCCTCCCAAGCGGCGTGGGCCTTGGCGTGGCTTTCGGCGGCGAACGTGTCCGACTCCTCACGGCCGATTCCGCATCGTGTCGCGACGTTCTCGGCGGTCTCGATCATTCCGCTGATCTTCCCGAACCGCCATTCCGGCTGGGAGCGTTCCCGCCCGCGGTCGAGGCGGTCGTACAGGTTCAGCGAACCGGCGCGGGTGCCCCAGCGGGCACCGGTGGTGTAGTGCTCGATGTTGCTCATCGATTCGACGCCGCCGGCGAGCACGACGTCGGCTGCACCGGTCTGCACCATCATCGACGCGGTCACCAGGGCCTGCAGGCCCGTGCCGCAGCGACGGTCGGTCTGCAGTCCGGCGACGCGGATCGGCAGTCCCGCCTCGAGGGCCGCCCACCGTCCGATGCACGGGGCCTCGGAGTTGGCGTACGACTGGCCCATCACGACGTCTTCGATGAGGATCGGGTCGATGCCGGACCGCGCCACGGTCTCCTTGATCACGGTGGCGGCCAACGTCTCTGCCGGGACGTCGCGCAGTGCTCCGCCGAAACGGCCGACCGCGGTGCGGACCGGGGCGACCAGTGCTGCTCTTCGCATGTGTTCTTTCCTTGTGTCTCAGGGAACCAGGACGCGGACGGTTTCGGCGACGCACGCCGGCTTGTCCGCACCCTCGATCTCGATGGTGAATTTGACGACCACTTGCGCGCCCTGCTTCGTGTGCTCGAACGACACGATCTCGCCACCGGCCCGCACCTTCGCCCCGACCTTCACCGGCTGGGGGAAGCGAACCTTGTTGAGACCGTAGTTGATCACCAGCTTCACGCCGTCGACGCGCATGAGGTCGGCGCCGAGCTTCGGCAGCAGTGACAGTGTGAGGTAGCCGTGGGCGATGGGGGCGCCGAACGGGCCCTGGGCGGCACGCTCGGGATCGACGTGGATCCACTGGTGGTCGCCGGTGGCATCGGCGAACACGTTCACGCGTTCCTGCGTGATCTCGAGCCAGTCGCTGTGGCCGAGATGTTCGCCGACTGCGGATTCGACGTCGTCGATTCCCTGGAATACGCGCATGACACTCTTTTCGGGTCGGCCCGGTACCGGGCGGAAGGGTAAACGGTTAGAGGTTGACGTTCTCGAACACGGCCGCGATGCCCTGCCCACCGCCGATGCACATCGTCTCGATGCCGTAGCGGGCCTGGCGCCGGTCCAGTTCACGGAGCAGATTGGCCAGGATGCGACCGCCGGTGGCGCCGACGGGGTGACCGAGGGATATTCCGGATCCGTTGACGTTGAACCGGTCTCGCATGTCGGACTCGTCGAACTTCCACTCCCGAGCGCACGCCAGCACCTGCGCTGCGAACGCCTCGTTGATCTCGAGGAGATCGATGTCGTCGAGGGTGAGCTTCGCCCGGGTGAGGGCCTTGTCGACGGCCGGCACCGGACCGATGCCCATCCGGTTCGGCTCCACTCCGGCGACGCCCCAGCTCACGAGCCGGGCGAACGGGCGCAGGCCCAGACGTTCCGCGTTCTCGGGGGTGGTCACGATCGCGGCGGCAGCCGCGTCGTTCTGGCCGCACGCGTTGCCCGCGGTCACGGTCGCCTCCGGGTCGACGCGCGACCGGATGGGACGCAACGCCGACAACGACTCCGCCGTGACATCACGGCGCGGGTGCTCGTCGGTGGTGACGACGACGTCGGACTTACCGCGCTTACCCGGCACCGTCACCGGGACCGTCTCGGCGTCGAACAGGCCGCCGTCCTGGGCGCGGATCGCACGCGCGTGGGACTCCGCGGCGTACGCGTCCTGCTCCTCGCGGCTGATCGAGTACTCGCGTCGGAGGTTCTCCGCGGTTTCGATCATGCCGCCCTCGACGGGGAAGTTGACGCCACCGGAGTTGGTGCGGGGCTTGGCCAAGCGGTCGTGGAATTCCACCGACGCACCCTTGACGCCCCAGCGCATTCCGGTGCTGTAGAACTCGGTCTGGCTCATCGACTCGGCACCGCCCGCGATCACCAGGTCGCTCATCCCGGTCTGCACCTGCATGGCCGCGTAGATCACCGCCTGCAGCCCGGAGCCGCAGCGGCGGTCGAGCTGGATGCCGGGCACGGTGACGTCGAGTCCGGCGTCGAGCGCAGCGATCCGGCCGATGGCCGCAGCCTCGCCGTTCGCGTAGCCCTGACCGAAGATGACATCGTCGATGTCGTCGGACGTGAGCGACGTCCGCTCGATCAGGCCTTTCAACACCGTCGAGGCGAGGGTGGTGACGGGGATATCGCGGTACATACCGCCGAATCCCCCGACGGGGGTGCGGACAGGTTCACAGATCACTGCGTCGAACATGGGCTCAGAGCGCTTTCTTCGCTTCGCGGACGAGGCCGCCGCCGATGATCAGGCGCTGAATCTCGCTGGTGCCCTCGTACAGGCGCAGCAACCGGACCTCACGGTAGATCCGTTCCACCGGAACGTCTCTCATGTAACCGGTGCCGCCGTGTACCTGCACCGCGAGGTCGGCGACCTTGCCGGCCATCTCCGTGCAGTACAGCTTCGCCACGGACGGAGAGATACGACGATCCTCACCGCTGACATACTTCTGCGCCGCGTCCCGCACCAGCGCGCGGCCCGCGGACACGCCCACCTGCTGGTCGGCGAGCATGGCCTGCACCAACTGGAAGTCACCGATCGGGGTGCCGCCCTGCTTCGTGACCGCCGCGAAGGCGACGGACTCGTCGAGCGCACGCTGAGCGCTACCGACGGCGAGGGCGGCGATGTGCACGCGACCCCGGGCGAGCGACGTCATGGCGGCGCGGTAGCCGGCCTCCTCACTGCCGCCGACCAGGGCGGTTTCAGGGACGCTGACGTCGTCGAACGCGACCTCCGCGGTCCAGGCACCCTCCTGGCCCATCTTCTTGTCCTTCGGCCCGACCACGACACCGGCGGTGTCGGCGGGGACGAGGAACACCGCGATGCCGGTGCCGGTCTCGTCGGCGGGACGGGTGCGGGCGAAGACCACGAACAGATCGGCCAACGGCGCGTTGGTGATGAACCGCTTGGTGCCGTTGATCGTCCACTTGCCGTCCTTCAGGACGGCGCGGGTGGTCAGGCCCGCCGGGTTCGACCCGGCCTCCGGCTCGGTCAGCGCGAACGACGCGACCACGTCACCGGACGCGATGCGCTCGAGCCATTCCGACTTCTGTTCGTCCGTACCGAAATTCACCAGCACCTGGCCCGCGATCCCGTTGTTGGTGCCGAACATCGACCGCAACGCCAGGCTCGTGTACCCGAACTCCATGGCCAGTTCCACGTCCTGCGTGAGGTCGAGTCCGAGCCCGCCCCACTGCTGCGGGATGGCGTACCCGAACAGACCCATCTCCGCCGCCTTGCGGCGAATGTCGTCCGGAATCAGGTCCTTTTCCGCGATTTCATTTTCCCTGGGAATTACTTCCTTCTGAATAAAGGTTCTCGTCTGCGCGAGAATGTCCTTGAAGTCTTCGTCACTCACTTCGCGTTCAGCCATGAAGGTGAATATCCAGCAACCCGGCCTCGCTGTCAAGCAAGTGCCACGAACGAGAACGCGCAGCGCAGACGGCATTTACGACCCATAGGAAGAGGGAAACTGTCGGTTTCCTACAGCGTCTTTGACCACGGCGGTCCGAGGCACTTCAATAGGTGTCAGTGTCCGGAGGAATTGTCCGGGCATATTCACGAACAATGAAATTTCCCGGCGAGATGGAACTCGATATTCGACATGGTTGGCAGACCCGAGGACGCACTCCTCTACAAGGGCTACACCGTCGATCCGCACGAATTGGAACAGCTGTTGCTGTCACGACGAGGCATTCTCGACGTCGTGGTAGTCGGCCGCTCCGTTCCCGGGGTCGGGGAGATGCCCGTCGCATTCGTGGTGGCAGAAACCACGGCGCACATCACCGCCGAGGAACTGATCGAGTTCGTGGCGGCCACGGTGCCGCCGTACAAGAAGGTGCGCGAGGTGGTCTTCGTCGACGAGTTGCCCCTGTCCCCACGGGGTGCGGTCCTGCGGTCCGCGTTGCGCGACCGTCTGAACGACGTGCACGCCGAGCAGAGTACGGAGAAATGATGAATACGGGACAGGTGGAACGATGACACGACTGGCGCAGACCGCCGGGCTCACGGATACCCAGGGCGAGATCGTCTCGGCGGTACGTGAGTTCGTGGACAAGGCGATCATTCCGCAGGCGCAGGAGCTCGAACATTCCGACACGTACCCGACGGCCATCGTCGAGCAGATGAAGGAGATGGGCCTGTTCGGGCTCACCATCCCCGAGGAGTACGGCGGCATCGGGGAATCCCTCCTCACCTACGCACTGTGCGTCGAGGAGATCGCGCGGGGATGGATGAGCGTGTCCGGGGTGATCAACACCCATTTCATCGTGGCGCACATGATCGCGAATCACGGCACACCCGAACAGAAGGCCCACTACCTGCCGCGCATGGCGACGGGTGAACTGCGCGGCGCGTTCTCGATGTCCGAGCCCGAACTGGGTTCCGACGTCGCCGCCATCCGGACCAAGGCGGCCCGGGCAGCGGACGGCAACTACGTGATCGACGGCCAGAAGATGTGGCTGACCAACGGCGGGTCGTCGACGCTGGTGGCGGTGCTGGTCCGCACCGAGGAGGGTGCGGCGAAGCCCCACGACAACCTCACCGCGTTCCTGATCGAGAAGCCCGCCGGGTTCGGCGAGGTGCTTCCCGGGCTCACGATCCCCGGGAAGATCGACAAGATGGGCTACAAGGGCATCGACACCACCGAGATGGTGTTCAGCGGTTACCAGGCCGCGGCGGACACGATCCTCGGCGGCGACCCGGGCCGCGGCTTTCGGCAGATGATGGACGGCGTCGAGGTCGGCCGCGTCAACGTCGCCGCCCGCGCGTGCGGGATCGCACAGCGCGCATTCGAACTCGGCGTGAAATATGCGAAGACTCGGGAGACGTTCGGTTCGCCGATCGCCGAACACCAGGCGATCGCCTTCCGGATCGCGGAGATGGCGACCAAGGTCGAGGCAGCACACCTGATGATGGTGAATGCGGCGCGGCTCAAGGACTCCGGGGAACGCAACGACGTCGCGGCCGGGATGGCCAAGTACCTCGCGAGCGAGTTCTGCTCGGAGGTGACGCAGGACAGCTTCCGGATCCACGGCGGCTACGGCTATTCCAAGGAATACGAGATCGAACGCCTCATGCGGGAGGCACCGTTCCTCCTCATCGGCGAGGGCACCAGCGACATTCAGAAGCAGATCATCAGCCGCGGGCTGCTGCGTTCGTACAACTGAGGAAGGAAGAATCAATGACACTTCTCGAGGGACGGGTCGCCGTCGTCACGGGCGCGGCCCAGGGCATCGGTTTCGAGATGGCCCGGAAGTTCGCGAGTGAGGGCGCGTCGGTCGTCCTCGGCGACATGCACGCCGAGAACGTCAAGGCCGCCGCCGGAAAGCTGGAGGCCGACGGCTTCCAGGCCGTCGCCGTCGCCTGTGACGTGACCGATCCGGATCAGATGCAGAACCTGGGAAAGACGGCGCTCGACGCGTTCGGCTCGATGGACGTGTGGGTCAACAACGCCGGCATCACACGCGACGCGACGCTGCGCAAGATGTCGCTCGCCGATTTCCGCTCCGTCATCGACGTGCACTTGCAGGGCGCGTGGCTGGGCACCCAGATCGCGTCGATCGCGATGCGGGAGGCCGGCAAGGGTTCGATCGTGAACATCTCGTCGATCTCGGGCAAGGTCGGCATGGTCGGGCAGACGAACTACAGCGCCGCGAAGGCCGGCATGGTGGGCCTGACCAAGGCGGCCGCGAAGGAGGTCGCCCACCTCGGGGTCCGGGTCAACGCGATCCAGCCCGGCGTGGTGAACACCGACATGATCCGCGCCCTGCGCGCCGACATCATCGAGGCGAAGCTCAAGGAGGTCCCGATGGGCCGCGGTGCCGAGCCGGAGGAGATCGCGAACGTCGCACTGTTCCTCGCGTCCGATCTGTCCAGCTACATGACGGGCACCGTTCTCGAAGTCACCGGCGGACGTCACATCTGACGTCCGGCGGATCGACGACTCGTACGCAGTAGTCTGCACTGGTGGAGTCGCGTCACGTCGAGTACTTTCTTGCCACCGTCGACAACGACGGCCTTGCGCTCGCGGCCGAGGCCCTGGGCGTCACCAAGCCGTCGTTGTCGAAGGGGCTGCGCAATCTCGAGCGCGATCTCGGTGTCGAACTGTTCCATCGCGTGGGACGCGGCCTGGTGCTCAGCGCCGCAGGCAAGGCATTCGTCGGACCGGCCCGGCAGATCGTGCGAGACCTCGTGGCCGCCGAGGGCTCGTTCGTCGACATCTCCGGGCTGCCGCGCGGACGTCTCGACATCTGCGCGTCCGCGCAGGTCGCGGAAGGCCAGGTCACCGAGCTCATCGGCGCGTTTCGCAAACAGAATCCCGGCGTGATCGTGCGCATCGCCGACCTGCGTACGTCCGACGTCGTCACATCCCTCATCCGGGACGGGCACTGCGAGATCGTTTTCAGCCATTTCCCGGTCGTCGCACCCGGATTGACGACACGGGCAGTCGGTCGCCACGAATACTGGCTGGCCGTTCCGCCGGATGCCGACGTCACCTGGCGGAATCCGTTCCCGCTGAACGACCTTCCTGACCTGCCCGTGGTGGGTCTGCCCAAGGAGTCGTCGTCGCGTACGGTCATCGAGAAGGCCCTGCAGGCGTCCGGGAGCCGCACCGTCATCTCCGCCGTCGTCGAGCAGCGGGAAGCGGTGGGCTCGTTCGTGGTCGAGGGTGTCGGCATGTCGTTCCTCGAGCGCACCCTCGCCGAGCGGGCCGCGGGCGGCGGGGCGCGGATCTCACCGCTCGATCCACCGATCACCGTGGAGTACGGCGTGATCTACGACGACGCCCGATTGTCGCCGGCGGGGCGAGCATTCCTCGAGACACTCACCGCAACTCGGTGACGACTAATCGATGTGCGAGTCGAACCATTCCAGCATGAGGTCCGGATGTTCGCCGAAGTAGTTGTATCCGCGGAACCGTTCCGTCGTTCCCTCGATCCAGAAGAGTTTCTTGTCCTCGGCAGCGATGTTGTCGTAGATCGTCTGCACGTCCGACGGCTTCGTCAGCGAGTCGTCGTGCACCTGCACCACGAGAGTGGGTAGTTGCACGGATTTGGCGTGCTCGATCGGCGACAGTTCGTCGATATGAAACCCTGTCCGCTTGTGGATCGCCGCGTCGAACAGGTTCGGCCCGTCTTCGATTCCGGCGTCCTCGGACGCCCGCTCGATGAACGGCCGAGCAGATACCGGCTGCAGCGCGATCAGCGACTTGACGTGACCGAACTCCTCGGGGTGCTTGTCGATCGCGACAATCGTGGAGTCGCATCCGAGACACACGCTGAGTAGCGACGTCTTCATCTTCGCGGTGTCTTCCCGAGACTTGGCATATCGCAGCGAGCCTATGACGTCGCGATATTCCAGCAGACCGATCCCGACGGTCCCACCGTTGCCCGAGCCGCTCAGTCCGTGATTGCGCAGATCGTACGCAAGTACGTTGTACCCGGCGTCGTGCAAAGCCTTGTACTGGGGCAGGAAGCTGACCTCGAATCCGCCGAAGCTCTTCCAGGGCTCCAGGTGTCCGGGGTAGCCGTAACGATTTCCCGGCATGAAGTGGTTGCAGATCACCAGGCGGTCGGAGTCGGCTGCGATGAACCAGCCCTCGAGCGGAACACCGTCCAGTGACGGGAAGTAGACGTCCTCGTAGGCGAGTCCCACCTCATCGGGACGTCGGAATACCGGTGTTCGGTACGACGTGGCGAAAAAGTCGGCCAAGCCGTCGATCACTTCGTTCGTCTTCGCATCCTCGGTCATGGGATGTTCACTCCTAACATGTTGCCGGACGGTCGCTGTCGCGTTCCGAAACGGCCTCGGGTCCAATTTCATTTCTTCATTTCTGCATCGATCCCGCGTCGACGGGCAATGCGGCGCCGGTGATGTATCGCGCCTCGTCCGATGCCAGGAAGAGCAGCGCGTTCGATACGTCTTCGAGTTCCACCCACGAAACGGGTATCAGATTCTGGTCCGCACATCCTGCCCGGGCATCCTCCACTGACGGCCTACCTCGCTGCCCAGCTACGCCGTCCATGATTCTGCATCGGTCAACGAGTGTCCAGAGCTCTGGACGCAGTCACGCTCAGTCCGGCACCAGCGCCGAATCCACCCGTTCCGCGACGTCTGGACAGTCGGCACGAGACGAGGATCCGACCGAAATCATCAGGATCGCCGCCATCCCGACGACTGCGAAGACCGCGAACGCGTAGAAGTTCCATTGGTAGCCGAGCGTGGACGCCGCGATCCACCCGCCGATGATGGGTCCGATCACGGCTCCCGCGCGGCCGATCCCGACGGTCAATCCCACCGCGGGGGCCCTCATCGTTCCTCCGAATACTGTGCCGACGTACCCCATGATCAGGATCTGGGTGCCGATGGTGCCCAGACCGGCGACCGCCACGAAGATGTACAGCATCGGTAGAGGCATCCGGAGGCTGAGCATCAGGATCGACACCGCGGCCAGGAGCAACACAGTTGCGGTGACTTTCCGCGAGCCCAGTCGATCGGCCAGTGTCGAGGCGATGAGCACCCCAACCATGGCGCCCGCGTTGAGTACGAGAAGGAACGTCAGCGAACTCCCGAGGGAGTACCCGGCCTGCCTCATGATGTGGGGCAGCCATGTGCTGATCCCGTAGGTCATGAGCAGCCCGCAGAAAGCCGCGACTGTGAACAGTGCAGTTGTGCGCCGGTGCGCCGGTTTCAGGAGTTCGCGCATCGACGAGGGAGCGGCCCCTGACGATTCGCTCGACGCCGGGCCGGTCCGCTCGACACCGAAGTCGCGGGCGATCGCATCGGCGGCGCCCTCCCTCCCGCGGCTCGCGAGGTACGACGGCGATTCCGGCAGGTACCGCAGTGCCAGCGGGAACACCGTGAAGAGCGGCACGAGGCAGAGGGCATACATCCATCGGAACCCGAGGTCGGGCAGTAGGACGATCCCCGCGACCGCAGCGGCGATGCCGCCGATGCAGTACCCGCAACAGGACAGCGCATTGTTGAGCTGGCGCCGACCGCCGGGTGAGAACTCGATGATCAGTGCAACGGACACCGGGACGAATCCGCCCAGACCGAGACCCCCGACAAATCGGAGCATGCCGAAGACCTCGGCGTTCGGCGCCACCGCGCACAATCCCATCGCGGTCGCAAACCAGACCATCGACCCGAGAAAGAGCCGTCTCGGCCCGAATCGCCCCGAGACCGCACCCGACGCGAGCGCCCCGACGAGCATCCCCACGAGGGTGAAGCTGCCGATGGCACCGGCCTCCATCGCGGTCAGACCCCACGGTTCGTACGCCAGCAACGACGGCACCGTGGCGCCGTAGACGACCAGGTCGTATCCGTCACAAATCAGCGCGGCAAAGCAGAGCGCCACGATGACACCCGGACTCCGGCGAGTGCCGCTCACACTGCCGCCAACAGCGCCGATCCCACTCTCGCCGTCATGGAATGTCGTCATGGTCTTCCCTTTTGTCGTGTCGATGTTTGGTGTCACGGGTGCCGGCGGCGGATATCAATCGCGAGTCGCGGGAATCATGGTGGCGACGAACGTGGCGGAACGGTCGCTTCGGTTGCTCCACGTGTGCTTGGTGCCGCGCTGGACGAAAGTGTCGCCGGGTCGCAGCAGTGTCTCGGAATCCTCGAGGACGGCGTACAGCTCGCCGGACACGATGGTGACGATGTCGATGGTCTCGGTGACGTGCAGTCCGCTGATGGCGTCGTCTGCGGTGTAGGCGTCCCCGGCTTGCAGGTCGCCGAGGGCGCTTTCGTAGCCCGCGGCCGCATCCCATTCGCTGTCCGGCGGGAACGTCGCGAACCGCACGACGACACCCTCGGCCGGAGGTGCGAGAGCGACGGTGCCGTCCAGAGTGTCCTTCGCATCTACCGACGCCGGAATGGTGTCGGCCTGCCAGACGTCGGCGACGGTGAATCCGTCGGTGACGGCACGGGTGGTGGTGTTCTCGTCGAGGACGATCGTGGACTTTCCTTCGCCGTTGACACCGGACACGACGCGACGCGCCTGGAATTGCTTGTGATCAGAAGGCATGGGGGGTTCCTTTTCTCGAAATGTGGTTGGAGATCTTTTCGGTCGTTCGTCGAAAGCTATTGGTCGTGGAGTATCACGCCGCGAATCAGCTTGCCGTCCTTCAGGTCCCGGAATCCTTGGTTGATGTCTTCGAGGCGATAGGTCTTGGTGGCGAGTTCGTCGAGTTTCAGGTCGCCCTTGTCGTAGAGGCGGAGCAGCCGAACGATGTCGTAGTGCGGGTTTCCGGACCCGAACATCGTTCCCTTGATGGTCTTTTCGAACTTGGTCAGCACGGCACCCGACACGTGAACGGTGAGCTTCTCCGGTGCCGCCAGACCGGTGACGACGACGACGCCGCCCCTGCCGACGGCGTCGAACGCGTTCTGCACGACCTCTTCGTCGACGACACCCACGGTGACCAGAGCCTGATCGGCGCCGTGTCCCCAGGTGATCTCGTTGATCTTCTCGGCGGCGTCGGCCGCCGACGCGAACGCGTGGGTGGCGCCGAACTTCAGGGCTGTCTCGCGCTTGAACGCCACCGGGTCGACTGCGACGACGTACTTCGCACCGGCACTGACCGCGCCCTGGACGGCGTTGATGCCGATTCCGCCGATTCCGTAGATGACCGTGGTGTCGCCGACGCGCACGCCGCCCGCGTATACGGCGGTGCCCCAACCGGTCGGCACACCGCACCCCACCAAAACTGCTGTCTCGAGCGGCAGCCAGTCGTCGACTTTGACGACGGAGTGCTGTGACAGCGTCGCACGTTCGGAGAAAGTTCCGAGCATGCAGAGGCTGCCGAAGTCGAGGCCGTCTCCGTGGTACCGGGTGCCACCGTCGGGGAAAGTGCCGAGGACGGCGTTGGCGCCCAGGTCGCACAGGCTCTGTCGGCCGGTGGAGCAGTAGCGACAGGTTCCGCAGGACGGGATGAAGCTACAGACGACGTGGTCGCCGGGCGCGACCTTGGTCACCCCGGGGCCGACCTTTTCGATGATGCCCGAACCTTCATGACCTGCAACGATCGGATATCTGGGCGTGAGGTCGCCGTCGAGCAGATGTAGGTCGGAGTGGCAGAGTCCGGAGGCGACGAATTTGATCTGCACCTCTCCGACTCCGGGTTCGTCGATGTCGAGTTCGCGGATCTCGAACTCGGTGCTGTTTTCCAGTAGCACTGCGGCTTTGGTCTTCATGGATATCTCCGTATCGAAAGGTCGAGTGGAAGGAGGGTTTCAGAGCTTCATCAGGACAGTTCGTTCTTCGGTGTGTTCGGCAACAGCCTGGAATCCGTACTTGGCGCCGTACCCGCTCTGCTTCTGCCCCGCGTGTGGGAGTGAGGTGGCCCATGCGCCGTAGCAGTTGACCCACAACATTCCGGAACGGATACGGCGGGTGAAACGGTGTGCACGGCTGAGGTTCTGCGTCCACAACCCACCGGCCAGGCCGAAGTCGGTGCCGTTGGCGAGCGCGAGCGCCTCCCCTTCGTCCCGGAAACGCACGACATTCACCACGGGTCCGAAGACCTCCTCGCGTGCGATGCGCATGTCCTGCGTGACGTCGGCGATGATCGTCGGCTGGTAGAAGTTGCGGTTGACGTTCCAGGCAGCGTCGACCGACGCGCCGCCGAGCACGACGGTGGCGCCATCCTCGACGGCTCCGTCGACATGTCCCTGGACCCGCAGGCGTTGACTGGTCGAGATCAGGGGGCCGATGTCACTGGTCGGCTCGAACCCGGGTCCGACGGTGAGGCGGCGCGCCTCCTGCTGCAGCCCTGCTACCACCTCGTCATAGCATCCGGCCTGGACGAACAAGCGCGAGCCGGCGACGCACACCTGCCCGGCGTTGGTGAAGATGCCGGCCGCCGCACCCGGAATCGCGGCCGACAGGTCCGCGTCGTCGAAGATGATGTCGGGGGACTTGCCT
This sequence comes from Rhodococcus sp. LB1, assembly GCF_001583455.1. Taxonomy (NCBI): domain Bacteria; kingdom Bacillati; phylum Actinomycetota; class Actinomycetes; order Mycobacteriales; family Nocardiaceae; genus Rhodococcus; species Rhodococcus sp. LB1. The sequence continues at coordinate 40,867 of NZ_LTCZ01000098.1, forward strand.
CCCAGTTCCAGCGTCATCCGTTTCATGTTCGTGGCCGAGGCCTCGACGATGCGGCGCCCGGTGCCAGTGGAACCGGTGAAGTTGATGCGGGCGATGCCGTGATGGCGGGCGAGATGCTCGCCGGCCACGGAGCCGACACCGGGAACGATGTTGAGGACGCCCCGTGGGATGCCGGCCTCTGCGGCGAGTTCCGCGACGCGCAGGGCCGTGAAGGGGGTCAGTTCGGAGGGTTTCCCGACAACCGTGCAGCCGGCGGTGAGGGCGGGAGCGATCTGGCGCAGGAAACTGGCGGCGGGCGCGTTCCACGGGCAGATGGCGCCGACCACACCCACAGGGACCCGTAGCGTATGCGCGAAGAGGCCCGGCCCTTGATCACTGGTCAGACCGGTGAGTTTGGAAGCCCAACCGGATGTTTCACGAATCGTGTCGGCGGCCCAGAGAACGTAGGCGAGCGATTGTCGCGCCGGCATTCCGTTCTCGAGCACGTCGAGTGCCGCGAGTTCGTAGGCGTGGCGCTCGATCAGGTCGGCCCACGCCCACAGCAGGCGGGTACGTTCACGACCGGCGGTCTCGCTCCAGGTGTCGAACGCACGGTTCGCGGCGTCGACGGCGGCGTCTACGTCTTCCTCGTCCGCGAGATGAACCGTTCCGAGCTCACGGTCTGTCGCCGGATCCAGCACCGGGAGGAGTTTTCGCCCCTCCCTGCCGCTTGCGATGCCGTCAATCCACGGCAGCCATTCACCGCGGGCCAGCATGGAGTCGGCGTCGCCTGGGTGCACCGGGCGTGATGTTTTTGATGTCAATGGAGGTGCCTCCGACCTCGATAGCGGCTCGACGAGTGATTCTCGGAGCAATACCGCATCATGGATCAAATATGATGTGTCGACGCTAACAAGTAGCGAGTGGTGTGTCAACCGTCACAGAGTTGTCCCGTTCACGCCCTGTTCGTCGGCCGACTGAACACCGCGACTACTCGCGACATGTCAACTGCAACAATGGGATTAACCAAAAATTGAGTGGAAAGGCCCGAAGACGACATAGACCACCACGTCGTGTTCCGCGAGCGGGAGGCGCTCACGCGAGGCCGACGGTACGGGTCCGATCACTCCCCGGCGCCGAAGGGGGACTCCGCGCTCGCCTCCTCGGCCGCAGCACGCCTTCCGTCGGCGATCGCCACCCCGAGCACCACCGCCAACGCGGCGCATCCCGCGACGTAGAGCGGAGCCGGAAGCGTCGCGACCGCCAGCGCGACCAACACCACAAGGGCTACCGGTCGCGAGAGCGGCACGTCGCCCATCACCACCCGCATGTACCAGGACTGCGCGGCGAAGAAGAGGAACGGGCCACCGAACAGCAGCGCATTCGTCGTGGCGTCGGCATGTCCGGTGGGATGTGCGATCACCAACTCGTCCCCGACCGCGATCGCGAGCAGGCCGGCGACCATCACCAACAGGGTGTTGGTGGCGTAGCGACTGATTTTGACCGGATCGCGGTCGGCAACCGCCTGGCGCACCGCGACACGTTCGGAACGACGGAAGTACACCCACCACAGCGCGATGGTGCCGATCAACGCCACAACCCCCGTGAACAGCGTCATCGGGACCAGCGGCGCACCCGCGACGGCAGCGCCCGTCGTCAGCACAGTTTCCCCCAGCGCGATCATGAAGAACAGCCGAGACCGTTCGAAATGGTGCTCGGCCGCGAAGTCGAGCCGCTCGGAATGAAATCGTTTGCCGGGGAATGGATGTGCGGACAGCAGACCCGCCAGGTCGACCACTGTCGCCACACCCCACAGCACCAGGCGCAACGGACCCTCGACCACCGCACCCGCGACCCACAAGGGGGCGGTCGCCACCAGCCACACCAACGCACGTTGAAAGTGCCGACGCATGACCTCGTCCAGGCCGGTGGTCAGCAGCCAGAGCGTCCGCCCTATCTGGATGGTGAGGTATGCCGCGACGAACAGCCACCCGGCCTCGCCGAACGCCTCCGGGATCGCGACGTTCATGAACAACCCGAGCAACATGATCACCAGCAGCATCATCCGGACGGACGACGTGTCGGGGTCGGTGAGAGTTCCCGCCCACGACGTGTATGCCCACGCCAGGAATACCGCGAAGTACAGCACCAGGGTTTCCACCAGGCCCGTCCAGGTGAGATGGGCGAGGAGGTGGTGCGTCAACTGTCCGATTGCGAAGACGTAGACCAGGTCGAAGAAGAGTTCGAGAGGTCTGACGTTCCGGTCGTTCGGATCTCGCTGCAGGGATCGCTTCCCGGGTGTGCTCATCTTTACCCTCCCGCTGTGCCGGTCGCGCATGTCGGGTCTTCCTGCAGCATATTCGAGGGCGACAGCCCGGCGGACCAGGACGGCCGCCGACGGGAAGCGGGTGCGGCTCTCCAGGAGACCTCCCCGCTCACCAACCGCCGAAGGAGAGCCCCCCGTTCACGCTCAGCGTCTGACCCGTGATCTGTCCGGCCGCATCGGAGGCAAGGAACGTCACCGCATCGGCCACTTCCTCGACCGCGGGAGGACGGCCGGCGGGGAACCGCTGCAGCGCCTTGTCGAAGAGCTTCTGCTGGAAGCTTTCGGTGGCGAAGATTCGATCCCAGGACGGGGTACCCGACGTGATGGTCATAGCAACACCATTGACACGAATGCGCCAGCGTGACAACTCTTTCGCGAGTGTCTTCGTCATGAGAATGACACCCGCACCGGCGGCGCCCATGACGGATTCGCCGGAGGTGGGGGTCCGGGCGGCATCCGTTGTCAACATGACGGCCGCGCCGCCGCGCACCCGCAGGCCGGGCAGTGCTGCATGAACGGGATAGATTCGCGGGAAGAATCGCGACACGAAGGCACGCTGGATCTGTTCGCCCGTCATCTCCGCGAAGGGCGTGGGCCCGAACTCTCCTTGCGCCCCGGCGCTGATCACGATGTCGATGGCATCGAACTCGCGCACGACACGGCCTGCCACTGCGGCGATGCTGTCGTAGTCGCAACAATCACCTGCTTCGAACCGCACGTTGTCCGAAACCTCACGCAACCGGTCCATCGCATCCTTGCCGCGCTCGGCGGACCGGCCGTTCACCACGACCGTCGCCCCGCGTGTGGCCAGTCGCACGGCGGTCTCCAGCCCGACCCCGCTCGTGGCTCCGGTGATCAGCGCGATCTTTCCACTCATGTCGGATTCTGAACCGGCACTCATCCCACTACCTCTCGCTCGTCCTGTGCATCGCAGCCTGCGAAACTCACTCGACCCTAACACGAATAATATATGATGCGAAGAAATTCGTGACACGATCATATATGATGCGAACCCTGAGGAAGGCGCCTTCGAATCCCCCGAGCCTCCGATCCCCGACTATCGTGAAGAAACGTCCAGACAAGGATGAGCAGAAACATGCCCGAATTCTCGATCTCCGAGCACCTCCGACCCGGCGACCTCGTCGCCATCGGAGAGGCGACCGCGGAACCACGCACCCTCGTCGGACACTTCCTCGACGCCGCCCGCGGCATCGACGGCGTCACGGCCCTGTGCGGATACACCCTCGACGACATTTGGCACACCGTGCCCGAAGGCCACCCCACGGTGATGTCCTACGCCGCGCACGGATCCCTGCGGAAGTTGGCGGCCACCGGACAACTCCAGATCGTGCCGTGCCATCTGTCCAGCTTGGTCCGGTACCTCCGAGACGGAACACTCACCGTAGATGTCATTCTCATCCAGCTGCCGCCGGCGGACGCCGACGGCTTCCACAGTCTTGGCGGGACTGTCGGCTACCTCACCGATGCTCTGGACTCGGCGCGAGTGGTACTCGCAGAGATCAACCCGAATATGCCACGAACCAACAGTTCTCGTCGTATCCATCAATCACGGATCACCGCGACCGTCTCGTCGGAGAACCCGATGCCCGGGTCGCCGACCAGGCCGGCCACCGACTTCGACCGAACCATCGCTACGAACGTGGCGGCCCTGATTCCCGACGGCGCGGCACTGCAACTCGGTGTCGGCGCAATTCCCGCCGAGATCGCCAACGTGATCCGGGACCGTTCGAACCTGCGGGTTCGCTCCAACTTGATCGGCGACTGGGTTCTCGATCTCGTCGCCTCCGGTGCGCTCGACCTCGACGCCGACGGATCGTGTGTCACAGGCATGGCGCTGGGCAGCCCACGGCTGTACGACTTCGTCGATCGCAACACCGGGATCGACTTCGTGCACCTGGACGAACTGCTGGCACCGGCCGCACTCGCGTCGTGCGACCCGTTCGTTGTCGTCAACTCTGCCCTGCAGGTCGATCTTCTCGGTCAGGTGAATGCCGAGTCTCTCGGCGGGCTCTACGTCGGCGCGGTCGGCGGACAGGTCGACTCCTTCCGCGCCACCCGGATGGCAAAGTCCGGCCTGTCCGTCATCGCTCTACCGGCCACCAATCCGGCGGGGGACAAGAGTTCCCTCGTCGCACGACTCGACGGTCCGACGACATCGCTCCAGAGCGATGTCGACATCATCGCGACGGAGTACGGCGTCGCGGATCTGCGCGCGACCACGGCAGCCCAGCGGGCCGAGCGGCTCATCGCTGTCGCGGCTCCGGCGCATCGTGCCGGGCTGCGGGCCGCACTGGATCGCGGACACCGAACCGAACGGTGACCCCACCCGGACGTGAACCGCAAGCACAGCCACGTTCGCGCCGGCGGCGAGTGCTCGCCGGGTTGATGCTCGGTAACACGCTCGTCGCCCTGGACACGACGATTGTCGCGACCGCAGTGACCGTGATCGTCGAGGACCTCGGAGAATTCGACCAGTTTCCCTGGCTGTTCTCCGCATACCTGCTCGCCCACGCCGTCACGACGCCGATCTTCGGAAAACTGTCCGACGTCGTCGGCCGCAAGCCGATCATGCTGGTCGGGATCGGCGTCTTCTTCCTCGGTTCGATCGGGTGCGGATTCGCTCAGTCGATGACCGCGCTGATCGCGTTCCGCGCACTGCAGGGCCTCGGCGCGGGCGCGGTGCAACCCACCGTCCTCACGATCGCCGGCGACATCTACACCCTGCGCGAGCGACCACGGGCACAGGGCTACATCACCAGTGTGTGGGCCGCCGCATCCGTACTCGGGCCCGCGGTCGGGGGACTGTTCTCCGAGTACGGCTCCTGGCGAGGGATCTTCTTCGTCAACGTGCCGATCTGCGCCACGGCGGCGCTGCTGCTGATCCGCAACTTCTCCGAGGCGAATGTGGAGCAGAGGTCACGGCCCGGGCGTCCCGACGTGGTCGGGGCAGCACTGCTGACCCTCGGTGCCGGGCTCCTGGTTCTGGGGCTTCTGGAGGGCGGTCACACCTGGGCGTGGGGTTCGAGGGCCTGGGTTCTGATCGTCACGGCCGGAGCCGTCTCCATCCTGCTGTTCGGAGTCGTCGAATGGCGGGTACGCGACCCGATCGTGCCGCTCTGGATCCTCCGCCGGCGGACCCTCCTGGGAACGATCCTCACCTCGGCGATCATCGGCGCCATCGTCACCGCCCTCGTCTCCTACGTGCCGTTGGTCTCGCAGAACGTCCTCGGCATGACGGCTCTCGCCGGTGGGTTCGTCCTCGCACCGCTGACGTTGGCGTGGCCGTTGGCATCGAGCCAGTCCGGACGGCTGTACCTGCGGTTCGGTTTCCGCCGCACGGCGTTCGCGGGGACGGCGATCACCATCGTGGGAGTCGGTCTCACCGTTCTGATCGGTGTGAACACTGCTGGATGGCAGATTTCGGGAGCATGTTTCGTCGTCGGTGCGGGACTCGGTTTCATCACCAGTCCCACCATCATCGCCGCACAGGCGAGTGTCGGATGGGAAGAGCGCGGCGTCGTCACGTCGTGTACGGCCTTCGCCCGCTCGATCGGGGGAGCCCTGGGGGCGGCCGCATTCGGCGCTCTCGCCGCGGCACCCGGCGGGGATCCGGCATCGCCCGCCCAGCTCGCCGCTGCGCTGCACCCGGTCTTCGTCGGTGTCTTCCTCGCCGCGATCGGGTTGATCCTCACCGTGTCGATACTGCCCCGAGACATGCATGTCACACCGCAACGGCAAGGAACGAAACAACCGGGTGTATCGCGTGTGGACTGAGCGCACCGATCCGCAGGTGTCGACCTACCACCTCACACCCCGGTCCCGATCGGGTCCAGGGTGTGAGGTGGAATCCGTTGGCGCAGTCCTCGTTCGCGGTGTAACCGCCGAACGGCAACGTCACTGGCCCCGAACGGTCGCTTCCTGTCGTGCCTGAAGATCATCGATACCGACGCGGAGGGTGCCATCACGGTACTGGTCACCGAGCGCGGAGCCCGCGATGAAAAGTGCTCCGGCAATGAAGATCACGGATACCCCCCAGGTGGAGTGAGTAGGCGAAAGGGTGACCATGGTCAGCGCCGCGAGGGGGGCAAGTCCGCCGGCGAAGGCTCCACTGACCTCCCTCCCGGCGCCCAGACCCGACACACGCACCTCGGGTGGGAACTGCTGGGCCAGAAAAGATCCGGAGGCGGCCAGTAGCGTAGGTTGGACGATACCGACGGTCAGGATCAGTGCCGCCCAGATGTAGATCGGCCGGTCGGCGTCCAGGAGCCAGAAGAACGGGAACGCCAGGACTGCGATACCCCCGGCACCTATCAACATGACCCGGCGAGTCCCAGCGGTATCGCAGAGCCGCCCGGCCAAGGGAACTACTACGATCGCAACGGCACTGGCCAGGCTGATGCCGAACGCTCCGACGTTCGCGGCGACGTCGCGGAATTCCGCGAGATAGGACAGCGAGAAGGTCTTGAAGATGTAGCTGATGCTGTTGAGTCCGATAGTGGAAACTGCGACGACGGTCAGCCCGCGCCAATGGTTCTTCAGCAGATTGCGGAGCGGCTGCGCCTTCTTCCGGGTCTGGGCCGCAGCGGCCATCTGCTCGAACTCGGGGGTCTCGGGCAGGCTCCGGCGCATCCAGTAGCCCAGGCCGACGAGGACGAAGCTGACCAGGAACGGGACCCGCCATCCCCAGCTGTGGAGGGCGTCGTCGCTGAGGCTCGTCACGGCCGTCACCGCCAGAGATGAAGCCAGCAAACCGATGTTGACTCCCAGGGCCGGCCATGCACCCTGCCGGCCGCGCGACTTGCTGGCAGCGTGCTCGTAGGACATGGCGACCGCACTACCGAACTCGGCACCCGCACCGAATCCTTGGAGAAGGCGGAACACCACCAGCAGGATCGGTGCGGCGATCCCGATCTTCTCGTACGACGGGATCAGCCCGATGCAGCCGGTTGCCACACCCATCAGCAGAAGGGTGCATGTCAGCACCGCCTTGCGCCCGATCCTGTCGCCGAGGATCCCGAAGACGATACCGCCGAGAGGACGTACCAGGAATCCCACCGCGAACGTGGAAAATGCGGCCAGCGTGCTCACCGCCGAGTTCTCCGACGGGAAGAAGATCGGGCCGAACACCAAGGCGGCCATTGATGCGTACAGATAGAAATCGAAGAATTCCAGTGCGGTACCTACCACGACGGCTGGGCCGACGGACTTCGACTTCCGACTTGGCGGAGCACCGGCGGTGGGGGTTTTCGATGGAGGGGTCACGTCGAGCCTCTTCTCTTCCAGACAACGTGTGATTTGGCACACTATGCGTCATATATGATGCTGTCAACTGCAGGCCGGAGCACCCGGTGCACATGACCTCGATCCGCACATATGGGTTGAAAGATGTTTCACGAAACAGTAATTGGGCGACGCCGGGTCGCCGGCTCGAGTCACCGTGCCGACCTCGAGCGGGGAGACGATCCAGATAGTCGCCACGAAACGGGGGAGCGGAGATCGTCCGCTCGAATACCGCCGAACCTACTGTCGACTTGTCCCGGTGACGGCTTGTAGGGCCCCCGCAGCAACAATGCGGAGGCCCTGTGAAGCCCGATACGGTCAGTCGGCGGTCGCGACCAGCCGAGAGGTCGAGCGCCCTCGAGTCAGGCGGGGCGACGATCCGCTGGTGTCAGCGATGCCCTGCATCGGGGGTGCGGGTTCGGATCAGTCGGCCACCCGGCTCAGACTTTTGGCGTAGGCGAGGATCTCGCGGGCGGTTTTGATGTGGGCGTAGTCGACGTGCATGTCCTCGTACCGGACGGCGGCCAGTCCCTTGGCTTCGGCTTCCTCGAAGGCGTCGATCATGCCTGCGTAGAAAGCAATTTCGGCGTCGGACGGGCTGAACACCTCGTTGGCGAGCGCGATGTGCGAGGGATGGATCAACACCTGGCCGCGGAATCCGAGTTCGCGGTTGCGTTCGGAGAAATTCCGTGCCCCGTCATGGTCGGTGAGGTCCTGCCACACCCCGACCAACGGAAACTCGAGGCCGTTGGCACGTGCGGCGAGCAGCGCCCGGCTGCGCAGATACAGCGTCTCCTGACCGGACGGGGTGAACTGGAACCCGACAGATCGGGACACGTCCGCGTCGCGCGCCGTCCCGGCGAACAGGGTCGCCACCCGAGGGGACGCGACGGCGATCTTCTCGCAGTTCGCATACGCCTCGGCGGTTTCCAGGCAGCAGATGAATTCGAGCTTCCCGGCGTCGACACGGTTGGCCCGCTCGAAATGGGTGACCAGCGCATCGAACCGGACGATGTCATCGGGGCCATAGGTTTTCGGCAGGACGAAGCCGTCGAGTCCCGGCACGGCGACGGCGGCGATGTCGTCGCCGGTGATCCCGGTGTCCAGTGCGTTGAGCCGCACGTAGAGTGCGACATCCGCGTCGGCCGCCCGCAGGTTTCCGATCGTGCGCGCGACAGTCAGTCGTCCCTGTTCCTTCAGGTGCTCGGGTACGGAGTCCTCGAGGTCGAGGATCAGGCCGTCGGCGCCGGCGGCAATCGCCTTCTCGGCCCACCCTTCCCGATGCCCGGGCACGAACAACAACGAACGAAGCGGTCTCATGGGTTTCTCCCAACGGGTGTGAAATCATTTGTCATAACTGGGTTCTGCGGCCGCACAGTTGTCAGCTGTGTGGGGTGCTGTGTTCGGCGAATTCGGCGCGAATGGCGTCGGTATCGGCGCCCAACGCCGGGACGCTGCCCGATACCGTGGCCCACCCCTGTGCGAGGCCGGGCGGCAACAGGGCGGGCACCGGACCGGCCGGGGTGTCGACGTCGCGCCACCGGCCGCGGGCGGCCAGCTGCGGGTGCTCGGCGAGACCGCGTACCCCGTTGAGCCGGGCATTGCCGATCCCGGCCGCGTCGGCGGCCCGCTGGATCTCCGCCAGAGTCCTCTCCCGGCACCAGAACCCGACGATCGCGTCGAGCTCGCCCCGCAACCGCACCCGATCGGCGTTGCCGGCGTACCGGGGGTCCTCGGCCAGATCCGGACGGTGCAGGAGGTCCGCAGCCAGGCGCCGCCACTCCCGGTCGCTGGTGGTGCCGAGCACCACGGTCCGGCCGTCGACGGTCGGGTAGGCGCCGTAGGGCGCTACCATCGGCGAGCCCATCCCGACCGGGGCGGGTTCGACACCGCCGTGGATCACCTGATTGAGCGCGAAACCCATCATCTCCGCGACCACGTCCAGCATCGCGATCGGGATCACCGCCCCACGCCCGGTCCGCTCCCGCTCGTACAGGGCGGCCAGCACCGCCGAATACGCATACAGTGCGGTTCCGATGTCGGCGATCGGGATCCCCGGTTTGGCCGGCTGCCCGGGCAGCCCGGT
>NZ_LTCZ01000099.1:0-4096 GCF_001583455.1 Rhodococcus sp. LB1
GTCACCGGTGTGCACCTGGTGACGGATCTGAGCCGGATGGGCGGGCTAGTGCAGCATGTGGCCGAAAGCGTCCGCCGCCGCCATCCCGAGCACGTCGCCTCCGGTGAGGCGGAGAAATCTCTCTCCGAGATGGGGCGGGTGGCGGCCGAGTTGGCCGGCCTCGCCGAACGGGTGCTGCACACGCATGATCCCGAACTGGCCGCCGAGATCGGCAGACGCGACGACGGGCTCGACGATCTGCACCGCCGGCTGCTTTGTTGGGGCGTTTCTACGAGCGCTTCGGTGACCATGCCGTGGTGGTCGGGCGCCGGGTGATTTTCCTCGTCACCGGGGAACAGATGACCCCGTAGGTCGTCGCCCGGCACGGGCCGCATCGCCGCGGCCGATCCGAGTGTGGACTTCGCCCTGCTGTTGGTGTGCGCGTTCGTGCCGATGGCGGCAATGGAGGCGTGGTTCATGATCGGGATGGAACTGTTCTTCACCCCCGACTGAACCTGCTATTCGGGTTGTTCGAGGGCGTCGGTGATGCGGTCGTGGACCGGAGGTTTCGAGGTTCTGGCCGGCGGTGCGGGCGGCGGCGTGGGCGCGGGTGTATTCGTCGTCGCTGAGCTGAATGTGGTGCGGTGGGGTCTGGTGTGGGCCTGTGGGCGAGTTCCGTCTGGGGTGCTCGCGCATCTCGCTGATGCACCGCGTGTGTTCGTGCCGGCCGAGGCCCGGTCGCAAGCACCCGCGCCCCGGATCCTGTTGGGGGAAGGTCAGGTTCGGCGGCGCTCGGCTGGCCTGGGTGGCGTGCTCGGTGCTTCGGCGGGAACATTATGAGGCACAATGAATGTCGGTGGCGGTGCGCTTGGGTGCGGGTGTGGGGTTCGTGTCAGGGGGCGAGGGTGTGTCCGCTCCCGGTGGTTTTGGCTTCATACATGGCGGCGTCCGCGCGACGGATCAACGTCTCCCGGGTGTCTTCCGGTCCGGCGAGGGCGATGCCGACGCTGGCGGTGTACCGAAGTTCGCGCCCGGGCGAGTCGGGTCCGATGTGCAGTTCGGTGATGCGGGTGGCGAGGGCGATGGCCTGGTCGGCGGAGGTGGTGTCGGGGCAGACGATGAGGAATTCGTCGCCGCCGATCCGGGCCACGGTGTCGGTGGGGCGTATGACCGACTGTAGTTGTTCGGCCAACCGGATGAGGGCGTCGTCGCCGACGGCGTGGCCGAGCCGGTCGTTGAGGGTCTTGAACTCGTCGAGGTCGATCAGCAACGCCGCAACCGTGCGCTCGCTTCCGCGTGCGGTGTCCAGGGCGGCGTCGATCTGCTGGTGCGCCAGGGCACGGTTGGGCAGCCCGGTCAACGGGTCGTGCAGGCTCAGATGCCGCAGCGCCTGCTCGGCCTCGATGCGCCGGATCGCCGCCGCCAGCACCGCGGTCACCGAGCGCAGGAACATCACCTCCCGGTCGGAGTAGTCGCGGGGGCGGGCACTGTGTGCGGTGAGCACACCCCACACCGTCTCGGCGCCGATGGGAACGCAGACTCCGCTCCGTAGCCCCCGGGAATTCATGGCTTCGGTGGAGAACCGGTGCTCGCCGTACCGGTCGGGGCAGATGATGATCTGGTCGGTGGCGGCCGCGTATCCGGGCTGGGAGTCGGTACCGGGGGCGAAGGTGTCCGGGACGGGTGGTTGACCACGGTAGGCGAGCACCCGCAACACCGCGCCCGGCTCCTCGGCCCGGGCCACCGAGGCGCAGTTGACTCCCACCAACGCGGCGGCGGCGTCCGCCGCGGCGACGAGGACGTGGTCGAGGTCGCCGTCGACGGCGAGCTGACTCAGGTCGGCGAGGGCGCGTTGTTCGCGGACCCGGTACGCGGCCGCCTCCAACGCGGTGTGCAGGCGCTGTTCGTGCTCCTGGGCGGTGCGCAGGTCCTGGGCGATGCAGGCGATCACCGCCGGGCGCTGGTCCTCGGTGTGCTCGATCACGTAGGTGGACAGGGTCACGGGGATCGGTTCACCGGTGAGGAAGTGCCGAAACTCCGACCGGCCCTCCCATCGGCCCTGATCGAGCAGGGCCGATTCCATCTCGGGGGCCTGGATGAATCCGACGTCGGTGAAGAATTCCGGTGCCCAGCGGGCGGCGACGGCGTCGTCGTCGGTCAGTCCCATCAGCTGCATTCCGGCGGGGTTGAGGTAGCGCAGGCGTCCGGTGTCGTAGTCGGCGAGTGCGACCATGTTCTGGGCGTGTTCGATCGCCGACAGCAGCATGCGGGCTTCCGCTGTTTCCGGTTTCATCCTGGGCGGCCGATTCCCGTGTTCGACTGACCCATTTGTGGCGGGGGCTTGGGCCTACGCTGGGGTTGGTGGCCTGGGCACGCTATGTCCTTCCGCGCGGGCGAGAGCGGGTGCGATCCATACACGCGGTGCGTTGTGTGCCGCCGGCAGACCCCTCGTGACTGCCGGCGGTGTTCTCGTCGCCCTCCGCTGGCTGGTGTGTCGGGCGCGGTGGTCACGGCGCGGGCCGTGTGATGGTCAGGGATTCGTCGAGGGCGCGGGGTGGCGGCGCGTTCGACGAGCAGGGGCACGAAGCCCCGGATCTGGCATCCGTCGAATCGATGGTGGGCGGCCTGAATCGCAGTGTCGACCCGGTCGGCATCGAGGAACTGGTACCGCTGGATCAGATGTGCGCGCACCGCGTCGATGCGCTGTTTTTCAGTGACGTCCATGACAGAAATTGTGGTCCCGTCGACGGCGGTCGGGAAGGGTCTTCAGTCGGTTTCATCAGGTTTGAATGCACCCTGATCCCGCTACCACCGCTGTCGGATGCGCACGCAATACCGATTCACACAACCACACAGGTAACAGAAGAACCGACACTTGGGCCATCGCCTCGGACCGTCCTCCTCGCATTGAGTGCGGTCACTCGGCCCCGTACGACGCATTCCGCAGGTCGACACATTTCGATCCAAATGTACTGTTGAAGGTTCCGGCAAGATCGCTGGATCAGCGCCGGTATACCTCCTGGATGATTACGGGTCACCGGTCGGCCCAACCGACATCGATCGCCGAAACTTTACATTCAGGTTGCTTCTGACACTTCTGGGAGCGGTGCGGACCAAGTCAGTCGGGTCCCGCCGGTGTCGAGGGTGGCGACGGTGCAGGTGCCGCCGGCCTGTTGGGCGCGGGCGGTGAGGTTGTGGAGGCCGCTGCGGGCGATGGTGTCGGGCAGTCCGATTCCGTCGTCGGCGACGCAGATGGTGAGGTCGTCGTCGACGGAGACGGTGACGTCCACGTGGTGGGCGTGGGCGTGGTGTGCGACGTTGCTGAGCGCTTCCCGTAGCACTGCTTCGGCATGGTCGGCGAGTGGTCCGGTGATCACGTTCATCGGCCCGGACATGCGCACCGTGGTCCGCAACCCGCTCTCACCGGTTTGTTCGGTGATGATCGCGGTCAGCGCCGGGCGCAGCGCGAACCCGTCGTCCCCGCCGCCATGCAGATCGAAGATAGCGGTGCGGACGTCGGTGATGATGTCCTGGACGTCGTCGATCATGTCCGACAACCGGCGCCGGGCCTCGGGGATGCGAGTCCGCGAGTGGGCGCTTTGCAGATGCAGTCCGTGCGCGAACAACCGTTGGATGACGTGGTCGTGCAGGTCACGTGCGATCCGGTCCCGGTCGGCGATCAGTGACATGGCGGCCAGCTGGCGTTGATCGTCGGCCAGTTTCAGCGCGAGGGCGGCCTGGTCGGCGAAGGCGGCGGCCAGGGGGAGTTGGCGGTCGTCGAACGGTTCTCGGCCGAGGGTGCGGATGAGGGCGAGTATCCCGGTCACCGCGTCCGCGGACACCCGCAGCGGCAGCAGCAGGGCCGGACCGTGCCGTCCGGCGTCGCTCATGTCCGGCACCTGGATCAGCTTCCCGGTGCGGTAGACCCGACCTGTGACGGTGTCGTCGACGCCGATCCGCATACCGTGCACGCTCGGGTCGTTCCCTGCGTACGCGGTGACCGTGAGGGTGGTGACGTCGGCGGACTCTTGGTCGAGGTCATCGGGTCGGGCGATCAGGACGTGGTCGGCGCCGGCCAGGTGGCGGGCCCGACGGGCGATCAGATCGAGCACCTCGC
>NZ_LTCZ01000100.1:0-3443 GCF_001583455.1 Rhodococcus sp. LB1
CCCAAACGTATACGCCTACGCATCTTCTCGGTAGCCGGACGCATCGCTGCCCATGCTCGACGCACGCACCTACGCCTATCGAAGAACGCGACATGGTCGACCCTCATCGTCGCCGCACTGACCCGATTGGCGGCACTACCCGCGCCCGCCTGACCGCAATTCACCCGACCCGACGACCCCGAAAGAACCCCTACCTCAGGCCGTGGATCCGAGCGCTGCCGATCGACATCGGTCGCGCCCTCGCGCGCCAACGGGTTCGAAACACAATCTCGACCTGCTCAGGCCAGCACGTCACCGGGAAGAAAGTTCGAGGCTAGGGATTCGGACGCTCGGTCTCGTCTGTTGTGGTGCCGCGTATCCGGGAAAGAACGTTCCAATCGTGATAAATGGGGTCGTCCGGGTAGATCGTGCCGCGGCTGGCGGTGGAAGGATAGCCGAAGATTTCCCAGTAGTCCCCGTTCGGCGGGAGGGTCTGGACCCATTCGAAGATCACCAGGCGACGCAATACTTTCCACTGCCCACGTCTCTTCTCACAAAGATCTCGATACCGTCCGGACAACACGATCGTCCGTTCCGTCTCGACGCGGACGTAGGTGAACACTGTCTCGCGTTTCGCCTGATCACCGAGCATCTCGATCAGTACGTTTCCGCAATTGTGCACAGCTGTGTATCGAGTCGTCCTACTTCGCTCGTGAACCAGGTCGCAGAAATCGTGAGCCGACCCCACGAAGGCTCCGTGGTCCTCAGTCGCGTCCGGCCAGAATGTCGACTTGACGAGTTCGAGATCCTTGCGATCCTGGCCACGGATATAGAACATCATGTTCTCGTAGATGGCCTGTTTGTCGAGAAGCTCCAGCACTGCCGAAGCCGACGCCGAATCATCAGTCACCACGTCTATCCTTTCTGGCACAGGTCCAGTCGACGATGCTGGTTCCCCAGCGGCGGCGCCGGACTCGTCATCGCACGGGCACGAACAGCGGGACGTATTCGTCTGCTCCCGACGGCCCGGACTTGTGGAATTCGGCGCGGACCCGAAGTCCTGCCACGAGGTCGTCGCGCTCGACGTCGACGAGCTGGGTCCACCACCACGGCCCCTCGTCCAGTTCGACCACCGCGATGGTGAGCGCGAGCGGCGTGTCCGAGTCCGCGGACCGCTGTGGAACGAACGCCCACGATACGACCCGGCCGAAGCCTGACGCTTCCACCCACTCGAAATCGGTATTACCCACACTGTCCTGTTCTGCTGTCGGGGACAGTATTTCACCGGATTCCACGGTCCTCCGCAGGAGGAATACGCCTCGGGCGGTTCCGTCGAAGAACTCCGCCGTGGCCGTGTCGCGAACAACAGGCTGAATGTACATGGGTCAGAAAATCCCTCCGCTGACGCCGACCAGACCGTTTACGAGCCCACGATCAAGGTCGAATGGTGGTCGAGTATTCCCCCGTTGCCCGATACCAGGACGACCTCGTGCCGGTCCTGCTGCCGGGCACCTGCCTGACCACGTGCCTGGATGACGGCCTCCGAGAGGGGGGTCATTCCCCACATGTAGTACGAGGACAACTGTCCGCCGCCGGTGTTCATTTTCAGCTTGCCACCCGGGCCGAGGATTCCCGGCGTCGCCACGAATTCGCCTCCCTCTCCTTTGGCGCAGAAACCGTAGTCCTCCAGCGTGACCATCGCCGTGTAGGTGTAGCAGTCGTAGATCTCGACCAGATCGATGTCCTCGACGGTGACGCCTGCCATGGACATGGCCGCCGGACCGGATTTCGCTGCACCGGTCATCAGCCCGAAGTTGTCGTCACGACGTAGCCTCGAGCCCGGATGGCTCTGTGCCCAACCGAGAACGTGGACAGCCGGCTGCTTCAAGTCGCGTGCCCGCTCGGCCGTGGTGACGACAACGGCGATACCACCATTCGATACGAGGCAGCAGTCGAACAGGTGAAACGGATCGCTGATGATGCGCGAGTTCTGATGGTCGGCGACGGTGATCGGTGTACGCATCTGCGCCAGTGGGTTGAGTACCGCCCACTCACGCTGAGCGACGGCGAGAGCACCGAGCTGCTCTGAAGTCGTCCCGTATTCGAGCATGTGTCGCCGCGCGGCCAATGAGTACAGGACGTTCGGGACCACGGCTCCGGTCGCACGCTGAAGTCCCGTCCAGCCGGAGTGCGCCCGATGACCGTCCGAGTAGGCAAGCCCGGCCCCGGCGCCCTCGACCAGAGGAGCGTCACCGAACACACACACGACGACCTCGGCCATCCCCGACTCTACGGCCATCGACGCATACTGAACCATGGCACCAGCGGTCGATCCGAATGCCTGCATTTGAGCCAGAAGCGCGAGATCACGCAAGCCGAGATCGACCTGCAACCCGAGGCCGATATCGTTTGCTACGCCCGACGAGATGAGCAAACCGTCCACCTCGGACAGGAGCAGGCCAGCGTCGGCGAGCGCCAATCTGCTTGCTTCTGCGGCGAATTGACTACTGCTTTTGCCGTACACCTTTCCCAGTTCGGTCATTCCGAGACCGACGATGACGGGCGATCGGGTGGTACGGGGTTTGTTCGTCATCGTCCTGTCCAATCAGGTAGCCGTTTCTCGACGAAGGCGCGCGCTCCCTCCTGCGCGTCCCGCGATTGCTTTATGCGTCCCGCTTCCAGTCGGTTGCGTGCCCAGTCGGCGGCCTCGCGTTCCACAGCTCCGTCAGTGATGCCGGCCGCGATTCGCTTGGTGGCTTGCACCGCCAACGGCGCGTTGGCCGCAATGACGCCAGCCAGGTCGAGTGCGACGTCGAGGACCTGGTCCTGAGGAACGACGCGGGTGGCCAACCCCAGTTCAAATGCTCTTGCGGCCGATATCGGCTCACCGGTGAAGGCCATATCCAGAGCGATCTTGCGCGGAATCTGCTGCGCCAATCGAAACGCACCGCCGGCAGCCGCCACCAGACCTCGACGGACCTCGGGCAACCCGAACTCGGCGCTGTCCGCGGCAACGACCAGATCACTGGCCAACGCCAGTTCGGTACCACCACCGAGTGCGAAGCCGTTGACCGCAGCGATGGTGGGCTTACTGACGGGATGGTTTACATACCCTGCGAATCCCCAGCGAGCGCGTTGCCCAGCGGGGTGGATGTCTTTCCCCTCGGCAAGCGCCTTGAGATCTGCCCCGGCACAGAACGCTCGGTCGCCTGCCCCCGTCAGCACGACGGCTCGCACCGTCGGATCGGTTTCGGCGGTCTCGAGCGCTTGGCCGATGGCTTCGGCGACGTCCCTGTTGATGCAATTTCGGACGTGTGGTCGGTTGATCGTGATCAGGAGTACGTTGCCGCGCTGCTCGACCAGAACCACGTCGAGGTGCAACTCTTGGGCGATTCCGGTTGTCATGATATGCCTCACTGCCATCGAAGTCAGGATGGTCGACCGGGCCGGCTCATGCGTGGTCA
>NZ_LTCZ01000101.1:0-57686 GCF_001583455.1 Rhodococcus sp. LB1
ACCGGCTCCACCACCGCCGGACGCGCCATCGGCCGCACCTGCGGCGAACTGCTCCGCCCCGTCACCCTCGAACTCGGCGGCAAATCCGCCGCCGTCATCCTCGACGACGCCGATCTGGCCGCGAACCTCGAATCCTTCTACGCCGCAACCCTGCTCAACAACGGTCAGATCTGCTGGCTCGGCACCCGCGTCCTCGCACCCCGATCCCGCTACGCCGAGATCGTCGACACCATCACCGACCTCGCCAAAGGACTGACCGTCGGCGACCCGCTGTCCGACGCCACCCAGATGGGACCACTCGTCTCCGCCCGGCAACGTCACCGCGTCGAAAGCTACATCGACAAGGGCCGCTCCGACGGCGGACGCGTCACCACCGGCGGCCGTCGACCCGACAACACCGACCACGGCTGGTTCGTCGAACCCACCGTCTTCGCCGACGTCGAAACCGGTCACACCATCGCCCAGGAGGAAATCTTCGGACCCGTCCTGTCGGTGATCCCCTACACCGACGAAGCCGAAGCGATCGCGATCGCCAACCACTCCGACTACGGACTCGGCGGCTCCATCTGGACCGCCGACCCCGAACGCGGTGCCCAGTTCGCCCGGGGCATCGCCAGCGGAACCGTCGGCATCAACGGTTACTCCAACGACCCCACCGCCCCCTTCGGTGGCATCAAGAACAGCGGCCTCGGCCGCGAACTCGGACCCGAGGGCCTTGCGAGCTACCAGCAGCTCAAGAGCATCTACCTCGACGTTCGATGACCCGGTCGGTGCGGCCGTGCGACATCCGCACGGCCGCACCCCCTCACCCAGACAGAAGAACGGAGACGCGGTGACGAAGGACGAATTCACCATGCTCGACTTCGCGGTCAAGTGGGCACCCTTCGGAGGCGGAGACGAACACATCCTCCCCGAATTCGGCGTTCTCCCCACCGTGTTCTACCGCAGGTTGCAACGTCTCCTCACCCGCCACCCCACCCTTAACGACAGCGTCCGGCGGCGGCTCGACGAACTCTGCACCCTCAAATTCGCGTCAATCCATCCGGACAAGCGACGGTCGTATTCGCGCGTTCGCACCGCGGGGTGAACCCCACCACCGAGCGCGGTCAGTCGAGACCGGCGATGCGACGCCAGTGCGCGTGCGCGGTGGGGGTCCACTCCGCGCGCAGGTCTCGCAGGCGCCGCGCCGCCTTCAGCCCACGCCAGTCGGGCAGCAGCACCTCGGGCAACCGGGGATCCATGTAGGGCATACGCCGCAACGCGTCCGCGAGTTCCAGGTGCGCGAACAGCAGCTCGTCACCCGGCTCGAACGTGCGGGCGTCGAATCGGTCGAGGAGTCGGTCGTACTCGTTCTCGGCGGCGTCCAGATCCCATGAGCGGCGGACGAGTTCCTCTTCGGGGATCCCGGGTACGGCGAGCGCCCCGACGAACGAGACCGTGCTGGAAGCCAATCCGAGGGCCTCGATGGTTCTCGCCGCTTCCGCGGCGCGGTCGACGTGGGGGGTGACCCAGACGCCGGGCGTCGGATTACCGAAGCCGGCCCACCGCAGCGCGGCATACAGTTTCTTGCGGGTCGAGCGGTGCGACTCCGGGATCGGCACATTCACGACGAGCCACCGCCCGTCCCATTGCGTGGTGTCCACGTCGGTGGAGAACACCCGGAGTTCCCCTTCGGTGAAGAGCCGATGCGCCTTGTCCGTCAACGTCCACAGCGTCTCGCGACCGTTCCGGTCTGCGGCGATCAGGCCCGCGGATCCCGTCCGCGCGACAGCCTGCCGGGCGGCATGCTCCCCGTATCCGAGTCCCTTGAGGACGTAGAGAAGCGCAGCTGTCCGCACCGGCTGCCCGTAGGGTTCGACGAGCTCACCGAGCACGGTGACGAGGACGGAGCGCGCACTGCCGGTCGACGCCACCTCCTTGTCGGGTGTGGGCACCTGTTTCGAGTCGGACGGTTTCGAGTCAGACATGAGTGTCATCGTCGCGCATCGGGTCGCCCCTGTGCCACGACACCCCTTCTGGGCCGGTCATCGATCGTCATCGACACCCCAGTCGCGGAAGACGGCCTCGGTGTCGGCGCCGGGCATTCGGGGCGCGTCGTATGTTGCGTCGTGCGCGCTCGCGAACCGCGGTGCCGCGGCCGGCTGACGTTGTCCGAACGCACTCACGATCGTGTTGCGCGCCGAGATGTGCGGGTGATCCGGCACTTCGTCGAGGGACAGCACCGGTGTCACGCAGGCATCGAGCCGGGCGAACGCCTGTACCCACGAGTCCCGGTCCCGCGTGGCGAATACCTCGGCGAAGTTCTTCCGGAGCGTCGGCCAGGCCGACTCGTCGTACTGATCCGGCAGACCCGCCGGGTCGAGTCCCAGCCCCTCCAGCAACTGGGCATAGAAGACCGGTTCGACTGCGCCGACCGCGATGTACCGCCCGTCGGCGCACTCGTAGGTGTCGTAGAAGGGTGCTCCGCCGTCGATGACGTTGGTGCCCCGCCGATCGGACCACAGCCCGTTCTCGGTGAGTGTCCAGAACATCGTCATGAGCGCACTCACCCCGTCGACCATCGCGATGTCGACGACATCTCCGACCCCGGTCTGTGCCCGCGCGTACAGGGCGCCGAGAATGCCCATGACCGCCTGCATCGAACCGCCGCCCAGGTCGGCGACAAGGTTGAGCGGCGCAAGCGGGCGTTCGCCTTCCCGTCCGATGGCGTTCAACGCACCGCTGAGTGCGAGGTAGTTGATGTCGTGACCGGCGTAGGGCGCGAGGGGGCCGTCCTGGCCCCACCCGGTGATCCTGGCGTACACGAGCCGAGGGTTCCGCTCGCGGCACACATCGGGACCGATGCCGAGACGCTCGGCCGCACCCGGTCGGTAACCCTCGATGAGGATGTCTGCCTTGTCGACCAGTTTCAGCACCTTCGCGAGGTCGGCGGGATCCTTGAGGTCCGCACTCACGGAGCGGCGATTCCGCAATCCCGCGTCCTTGTCCACGGGCAGCAACTGCGTCACGCCCCCGGGACGTTCGACTCGCACCACCTCGGCACCGAGGTCCGCGAGCAGCATCGCAGCGTGCGGCGACGGGCCGATTCCGGCGAGTTCGACGATCTTCAGTCCATCCAGCACACGTTTCACAGGAACCTCCGAAGGGGGACGCCGCGGCTCTCAACGGCTAATGTTTGACAACTATAGATACTATCTATCCAATAACGTAATATCTCAAGTCAGGTCGCCGCGACGCAGTTCGTCAGTCGTCGCAGTGTCACCGTCCACGAAGTCGAGAGGCTAGATGTGAGCGAACTGGATCCGACCGTCATGTCGTCGCTGCGAGCCACTGCCGATGACCCGGTCACCTACGCCCAGGCGTGGAAAGTGAAGCGCGGGAAGCAGGTGATCGGTTCCTTTCCGATGAACTTTCCGTCCGAGATCGTGCACGCGGCAGGCGCGTTGCCGGTGATCGTGCAGGAGAGCCGCACCCCGATCACGGAGGGGCGCAACCTGCTTGCCGAGTTCTACTGCGGCTACACACGTAGCGTCGCCGACCAGGCCGCGGTCGGCGAACTCGACGTCTTCGACGGCTTCGTCGCCGCCGACCACTGCGTGCAACTCCTCGGCGCGGTCGACGTGATCCGCTGGACGCGACCCGAGAAACCCGTGCACTTCGCGCAATTCACCAGCGCGATGGACGATCCGTGGACCAAGCCGCGCGTGGCGGGCCGAGTGCACGAACTGAAGCACGAGATCGAAGGCGTCGTCGGCGCCACGATCACGGACGCGGCTCTCGCCCACAGCATCCGGGTGTTCAATACGAATCGACGCCTGCTCCGGAAACTCTACGACCTGCGGCGTACCGGCCGTGCGCGCATCACCGCGAGCGACATGCAGGTGTTGGTGAAGTCGAGCATGGTGATGGACATCGAAGAACACAATGCCGCGCTGAGCCACCTCCTCGATCGCCTCGATTCCCATGCCGACGCGCCCGACGATCTGGTGCGGTTGCATCTCTCCGGTCACTTCTGCCACGCCCCTCGCCCCGAAGTCCTCGATGTGATCGAGGAATCCGGAGTGATCGTCGTCGACGACGACCTGTACACCGGATTCCGGTACATCTCGACCGACGTGCCCGAGCACGGCGACCCATTGGCGGCGCTGTCGGAGTGGTACCTGGACCGCAACGACAACGCCCCGTGCCCCACACGAGTCACCGTCGGGGTCGATTGGGACACCTACCTGATCGACTCACTCGAGAAGAGCCGCTCCAACGGCGTCGTCGTCTTGATGGCGAAGTTCTGCGAACCCCACATGCTCTACTACCCGGAGCTACGCAAGGCGCTCGACGCGCGCGGGATACCGCTGCTGCTCCTCGAGACCGAGCACGAAGGCAACCCCGTCGAGACGCTCCGCACGAAGATCGAGACCTTCGTCGAGCGCATTCGCCGCCAACCTGCACCCGTCCCGTCCTGAATTCGACTCACCCTCAGAGGAGTTCGCAATGCCGATCGAACAGACCAGCAAGGAAAAGACCCGCCGCTTGTCGAGTACACGGGCCGGCGGCAAGATGGTGGCCGACTACTGGGAGAACATCTTCACCGCCAAGGAGCGCGGAAAGCACGTCGTCTGGTACAACGGCGCCGCACTGAACCCGCTGTTCCAGGCCGCGGGCCTGGAGTGGTGCCACGGCGAAGCATTCGCCGCCCGACTGGCCGCCCAGCACCTCGAAGGACCCGCCCAGGCGGCCGGTGCCGAGTACGGCTACATCGGTGAGCTCTGCTCCTACGCGCGAACACATTTGGGCTGCGCCGTGCTGACACACCAAACCGCCAGACCGGGAGACCGGCGTGGTCGGCATGGTCGACCAGCAGGAACTGGCAAGCAAACTGCCTGCCCCGGACTTCTTCGTCAACGGCTACGCCGGATGCAGCACCGGCCAGCAGTGGGATGCCATGACATACCGGGTCTTCGACCGCAAGCTCCCGCTGTTCAACGTCTCGATCCCCATGCTGTGGGGCAACAAGCCCGACGCCGGGTACATGCGGGGCGAGGAGTGGACCGAGGTGAGCAAGTACGTCGAGGAGCAGTTGCGCGAGCTCATCACCTTCCTCGAGCACCAGACCGGGAGACCGTTCGACTGGGATGCGCTCAGCGAGAGCATGTCCTACATCAAACGCGCGTCCGAGTTGCGACTGGAGGGAATGGCACTCTGCACGCAGGCACCCACGCCTGCGACCTACTGGGACTGGGTCGCGAGCATCGCCCCGATCAACTTCCTGCCCGGCAACCAGGGGCTCGTCGACTACTTCGCCGGCGTGAAGGCCGAACTCGAACAGCGGGTCGCCGACGGGGTCAGCGCGGTCGCGGACGAACGCTACCGCGTGTACTTCGACGGCATCATGAACTGGAACAAGCTCGGCTTCCTCACCCGGAAGTTCGCCGAGTACGACGTCGCCGTCGTCGCCGGCCGCTACACCCACGAATCCTTCTGGCAGGAGCCGCAGCTCATCGACGTGGACAATCCCCTCCGGGGCATGGCACAGCACTACCTGCTCTGCCCACTGAACCACGGATTGAAGAACCTGCAGGAACTCCTGCTCCGGCGCCTGGACGAGTACTCCATCGACGGGATCGCGTTCCACTCGACCCGGACGTGCCGGGCGATGACCAACCCGCAGACGATGCTCGCCCGCGCAGCCGAGTCGGAGCGTGGCGTCAAGTCGTTCTTCTTCGAAGGCGACGTCGCCGACGCGTCGTTCTACAACGACGAACTGTTCGACAGTCGACTGGAGGCCATGCTCGAGGCCATCGACGTACAGCGGATGAAGTCAGCGGTCTAGCGCATGACTACCGGAAGTTGGTTCGTCATGGGCGTCGACCTCGGGTCGACGACGGCGAAGGCCGCTGTGGTCGACGAGAGTGGCGCCCTGGTCGGGTCGAGTGTCGTCCAGATGGGCGCGGTGAGCCGCGAGGCGGTCGCCCGTGCGATGGACGGTGCTCTGGCCGCCGCGGGCGCCTCGCAAGCTGACATCCGGCGCACCATCAGTACCGGCTACGGGCGCAAGCTGGTCCCAGGCGCGGACCGCACGTTCACCGAAATCACCTGCCACGCCCGCGGTGCCGCAGCCCTGCACCCCGGTGTGCGACTGGTGATCGACATCGGCGGACAGGACAGCAAGGCGATCATCGTCGACGACGACGGCCTCGTGGAACGGTTCGCCATGAACGACCGGTGCGCGAGCGGGACCGGCCGCTTCTTCGATGTGCTCGCGAGGGCACTGGAGGTCGACGTCAGCGCAGTCGGCGAACTCGCCCTCGCCGGTTCCGAGACCCTCGAAGTCAGCAGCATGTGTGCCACGTTCGCGGAAACCGAGGTGATCTCACTGCTGGCACAGGGCCGCGACAAAGCCGACATCGCGGCGTCGGTGCACAAAGCGGTCGCGGCGCGCACACTCGGACTGGTGGCGCAGGTGGGTAAGGCAACGCCGACGGTGATGACGGGCGGAGTGGCGAAGAACCCGGCCGCGCGTCTGCACGTCTCGCGTGCACTGGGTCATCCGGTGGAAGTACTCGATCAGCCCCAGATCGCGGGCGCGTACGGTGCCGGACTGCTGGCGCGTGACGACTACGCAGGCGGAACCGTGTCACCGGCATCATCCGACGCCGCGACGGAGGAACAAGTCCAGGTGAGTCTGTCGGCCGGAACACCCCACTGCCAGGACTGCGACGGCAGCCCCGGCCATCCCCATCCCGGCACCGGCGAACCGGTGCCCCTCGAACTGCAAAGGAACATCCGATGAGTACAGACACACGCGAAGTCTGGGTGCCGGACCTGTCCGAGGCCACCGTCTACATCGTGGGCGGGACGAGCGGAGTCGGCCTGCAGGTCGCCCGTCAGTTGGTCCGGGCGGGCACCCAGCGCATCGGTCTGGTCGGCCGCGATGTCGAGCGCGGAGAGAAGGCGGCGACGGAGGTCCGATCACTCGCGTCGGGTGTCTGGGCCTTCTTCGCCTCGGGCGATGTGAACGACCCGGCGGAAGCGACCCGGGTGACCGAGGAACTGAGTGCTTCGCTGGGAGCGGCTGACATCCTGATCAACAGCACGGTCAGTGCCTTCACGCCGAACCTTCTCCACGAGACGCGACCCGAAGACGTTCCCGCCATCCTGTTGCAACAGGCTCTCGGTCCCCTCAACATGTGCCGCGCCGTACTTCCCCACATGCGGGAGAAGCGCGGCGGCGTGGTCGTGAATATCGCCTCCGACGCTGCCAAGCACCCCACACCCGGTGAGTCCGTCATCGGCGCCGCAATGGCCGCCATCGTGATGTTCTCCAAAACACTTGCGATGGAAGCCAAACGCGACGGCATCCGCGTCAACGCGGTGACGCCGTCGCTCATCCGGGACACGGGCGCCTACGACCGCGTCATGGCCGAGCCGTTCAGCGCGAAGCTGTTCGAGAAGGCCGCCCGACTGGCGTCGCTGGGGGTCGCCGAGCCGGCAGACGTGGCCGACCTCGTGTTGTTCCTGTGCAGCCCGCAGGCCCGCCGGATCACCGGTCAAGCGGTGAGTCCGAACGGCGGCATCTCGGCAGGGTGAGGGATCGGTGACCGCCGGCAGCCCCCATCCCAACAATTTGACTGATTCACAGCTATCAGCTCCACGGATGTATTACATTTCTTCTGACCGAGACAGCACCTCACAGCCGATTCCGGCTTCTCTCGGTAGCGGGCGCACGCTCGCCCCCCAACTCCCCCGCACACCGCACAGCCGAAGGCAGGATTGCATCATGCCCCTCGAAGAGTCTCTCTGGCCGGCGACACCGAGCTCAGGCGTCCGCGACATCACCGTCGGCGACCTGCTGCGCGAGGCCGCGACAGCAGAACCCGACCGCCTCGCCCTCGTCGACGGAACTCCCGATGCGGCCGAACGGCGAGAATGGACGTACCGTGAACTCCTCGCCGACGCCGAGGATGCGGCCAGGGCACTGCTCGCCCACTTCGCACCCGGCGACCGGATCGCGATATGGGCACCCAACAGCGCCGACTGGGTGATCCTGCAACAAGCGATCGCAATGGCGGGAATGGTGGTGGTGGGTGTGAATCCCGCCTACCGCGCCCACGAACTCGAGTACATCCTGCGCCAGTCCCGCAGCGTCGGACTCTTCTACCGGGAGACCTATCGCGGCGCAGACCTCACGAAAGTTCTGACGGAGGTCCGGCTATCGCTGCCCGCCCTCCGCAAGGTCGTCCCGACGAGCGAGTGGCGAGCGTTCGTCGCGACCGGGGATCCGGCAACGGAGTTTCCCGTCGTCGCACCCACCGCCCCGGTGCAGATCCAGTACACGTCCGGGACCACCGGGTTCCCCAAAGGTGCACTGCTGCATCACAAAGGCATCGTCAACGAAGCCACCTTCGTGTTCGAGAGGGCGGGGAGGGTGGACCATGTCGTCTGTGTCAACGCGATGCCGATGTACCACATCGGAGGCGGCGCCGTCACCGAACTCGGGACGTTCGCCGCGCACGGAACCTACGTCGTCCTGCCCGGCTTCGACGCCGCACTGATGCTCGAGATGCTCGAAACCTGCCGCGGAACACACTCACTGATGGTCCCGACGATGCTCATCTCGCTTCTCGAGCATCCGGATCGCCGAAGTCGTGCCCTGTCGAGCCTCCATACCGTCCTGTCGGGCGCCGCCGCAGTTCCCCAGTCGCTGGTCGAACAGGTCATCGACGAACTCGACTGCCAATTCACGATTCTGTTCGGGCAGAGCGAGATGCACGGAGTGATCAGCCAGACCAGGGTCACCGACGACCCTGCCGATCAGGCGACCACCGTGGGCCAGCCACTGCCGGAGCTGGAAGTGAAGATCATCGATCCCGTGTCCGGTGAGGTTGTGCCGATCGGCGAGCAGGGTGAAATATGCTGTCGCGGTTACCAGACGATGCTCGGATATTCCGACATGCCGGACGAAACGGCAGCGACGATCGACGCCGACGGATGGTTGTACATGGGCGATCTCGCCACGATGGACGAGCGAGGATTTCTGCGGATCACCGGACGCCTCAAGGACATGATCATCCGGGGCGGACTCAACATCTACCCGCGCGAGATCGAAGAACTACTGTTCCAGCACCAGGACGTGGCCGAGGTGGCGATCGTCGGGGTTCCGGACACCCGATGGGGCGAGCAGATCGGCGCCGTCGTGCGACCCTCGGACCCGGCAAATCCGCCGGACGCGACCGAATTGAAAGCCTGGTGCCGCGACCGAATCGCGGCACACAAGACGCCCTCGCTGTGGTACTTCACCGACGGACTCCCCATGACGCCCACCGGCAAGATTCAGAAGTTCCGTGTACAGCAGGAGATAGCATCCGGGGCACTGACCGCCACACACCTCGACGACAAGACGGCGCCGGAACGCCTGTCCAACAGTTGATTCGATGTTCGGGACAACCGGGTGGGCGCGGACCCGATCTCGGATCAGCCCGCGTCTACGCACGCCAGGTTCTGTCTGCTAATTGCGCAGTCGGTGGGTTGTGATTATGGAGGCAAGGATTACGCCGCCGAGGTAGGTGATGGCGTACGTGTCGTAGCGGGTTGCGACACCGCGCCAGTGCTCGAGTCGACGGAAACCACGCTCGACGGTATTCATCGGCGGCACCTCGAGCGTCTCTGCGCCGGGGCCGCAGTCCCGCGATCATCACCGCCCAGGAATCTCCGCAGCCGGCGTCGGTGACGCCGCGGGTCGTCGCGACTACACCGCCCAGGGACCACAGGATCAACTCCAGGTCCGCGTCGGTGGCATCATTGCGGATGCGGCCGTGCTGTTTGGCGTGCGCCAGCAACTCGACGAGGATCTGACGATATTCATTCTCGAGAACGGTGGTCTTCGTCGTGCCACACGCGCGACAGGCATCCGCGGTTCGACGCGTTGACGCCCGAATCCTGGTCAATGGTGGACGAAAGGGACTGCAACAATCCCGAACCTGCTCCCGCCGCACATAGGGGTGAACGTGAGGTCACTGGAGTATCGGCCCAACCCCAACGAGCCTTGCTCTTGGTCACGAGCTCAAGAATTCTCCCTGCGTGTTTCGACGACCCATGCCGCGACCTGCGCGCGCGAGGAGAACCCCAATTTCGCCAGGAGGTGTTCCACATGCCCTTGAGCGGTGCGAGGAGAGATAACCAAGCGAGCAGCGATCTCCTTATTCGTCAGGCCCTCGGCGATCAGATCAGCAACCTCCCGCTCACGCTTCGTCAGGTGTGCGGCGGGATCGCCAGGCGGCGACTTCGGAGGATGGAGTTGCTCACCCAAGGCATATGCGACCGCGGCGTCGAAACCTAGCCCCGCGCCGTCCCGATGCGCAGATGCATAAGCCTCCTTACTCAAGGCGAGCCGCGTCGCGCCTTCCCAGGCTTCCTGGTACTCGCTCAGATTGGGCAGTACGACAATTGGGCTTCCCACGGACCGGCTGAGCTCCTCCGATGCCCCCATCAATACGACTGCACGTCGTGCGTCTCGGTCCTCGGCTGCGATCCATGCCAGCGCCTGCAGGCACAGGCTTGCGTTGAGCCGGTCGTTCACTTTGAGGTCGATTTGCAGCGCCTGTTCGAGGAGCTGGACGCCTCGTTCACGATCGCCGCGGCGCCACACGGCGACCGCCAGCCCCCAAAGGGAGTACGACCGAAATACCGATTCTCCCCGTGCGTCGGTGATTGACAGAACACGCTCGTAGCTTTCGATGGCCTGTTCGGTGTCGCCGAGGAACTCGTCGGCCAAACCGAGGCCGATCAGCGCTGTTACCTCAACTACATCGTTGCGTTTGGCGTATGTGTGGACAGCCTTTTCGAGGTGGGCACGTGCGTCGAGGGGCTGTCCACCGAACAGTGCGGCGTAACCGATCGCACTGTCGATGTGGGCGAGTGTCAGCGGATCGCGTGTCAGGGAAGCGAGCGCGTGTGCTTCGTCTACCAGGGCTGCCGCCGCCTGCAGGTCCCCCTGGATTCCGGTCATCATGCTGCCGACATAGAGCGCTTTGGTGCGATCGGCGGTCGGCTCGGCCTGCTGACGGGCCAGGAGCCGGTCGAGCCACCGTCTGCCTTCGCTGAGCAGACCCCGTGAAAGCCAGAACGGGTACAGGGCGGCGACGATCCGGAGTCCCCGGTCGGGGCTCTCGGAGACACAAAACTCCAATGCCTCCCGCAGATTCGGGTGCTCCCGCACGAGTGTGGCGATCGACGCGAGCTCGCGAGAGCTGATCCACTGCGATTCGGCGTCAAGTGCCAGTCCTTCACACCAATCCCTATGTCGCTGAGCCAGTTCGGAGTACTCGCCGCCCTCACGTGCCTTTTCTCGACCGTAGTCGCGCACGGTCTCGAGCATGCGAAAACGCACCGCGGCGCCCGCCGGCTCCCGTATCAGGATCGACTTGTCGACCAGGAACGTCACCGTATCGAGGAGATCCTGCGGGGTCACATCGGGGCCGCCGATATGTTCGGCAGCGTCGAGATCGAAGCTGCCGGCGAATATCGAAAGCTGCGCCCACAGGCGCTGCTCCGCCGGTGTACACAGGTCGTAGCTCCAGTCGATGCACATCCGAAGCGTTTGCTGTCTCGACGGCGCATCCCTGCTTCCCTGGGTCAACAATACGTACCGGTCGGTCAAGCGTTGCAGAATCTGTTCCGGAGTCATCGCCCGCAACCGTGCAGCGGCAAGCTCTATCGGTAACGGGAGCCCGTCCAACCGCTGGCAGATCCGAGCGATGGTGACCTTGTTGTCCTCGGTCACCTCAAACCCCGGGACCGCGGTGGCACCCCGTTCGGCGAACAAAGCGACCGCGTCGTTGCCCGCCAGCCCCCGCGCTAGCAGGTGGTCGGGATCTGGGACGCCGAGCGGTGGAACAAGCAGCACCGCCTCCCCGCCGATGCCCAGTGGTTCGCGGCTGGTGGCGAGAATCCGAAGCCGAGGGCACGTGCGAAGCAGGGTTTCGGTGAGCTTGGCGGCTGCGGACACCAGTTGCTCGCAATTGTCCAATATCAACAGTTGTTCTCGCGCAGCAAGGAACTCGACAAGCACCTCGCGTATGGGTCGCGCCGATTGATCACGTAATCCCAGCGCATTTGCCACCACCCCCGCTAGCAGCAACTCGTCGCGCAACTCCCCGAGCTCCACCAGTGTGGTGCCGTCTGAGAAGTCACGGCGCACCTTGGTGGCGATACGGAGCGCCAGACGGGTCTTCCCTACCCCGCCGGTGCCGGTCAGAGTCAGCAGCCGCGAGCTCGACAACGCGTTGGTCGCCTCGGTCAACTCCGTGCGCCGGTCGACGAAGCTGGTCAACTCCAGCGGAATTTGACCCCCCCGACCCGAATCCGCCGACCACGACGGTGCAGGCCACCCCGCATTTTCGGTAGGCGAGCCTGACGCCGCGCCTACCTCGGGGACGTGAATGGCAACCTCGTCGACCGCGAATCCATGGCGTAACTGGGATTCGCGCAGATACTGGCTCAGCTCCGCGGCGGAAGGGCGAGCGTCCGGGTCACTGGCCATGGCCTGTTCGATGATCGCACTGACGTCGTCGGAAACACCGTGCTCACGGGGGTTCGGGACCGGCTCGGCCGTGATCCGCAGGAACTGTGCCATCAGATGCTCGCCGCTGCGGCGTTCGAATGCAGCGTGACCAGTGAGCGCCGCGAACAAAGTGGAACCGAGCCCGTACACGTCCGCGGACATGCTCGGAGGACTTCCGGCTACCACTTCCGGGGCGATAAAGGCCGGCGACCCAGTGACGACCCCCGTGGTGGTCTCGAACCCGCCGGTAATGTGCGCGATGCCGAAGTCCGTCAAGGCCGGCTCGCCATAGTCGGTGAGCAGTATGTTTGCGGGCTTGATGTCGCGGTGAAGGATGCCAATCCCGTGAGCGGCCTCCAGGGCGCCCGCCATCTTCACGCCGAGTCGGAGCACCTCGTCCAACGGAAGCGGGCCGTGGCGCCGGATTCGGGCGTCGACAGAACCTCGCGAGTGGTACGGCATCACGATGAAGGGGCGGCCGTTGGCGGTAACGTCGGCGTGGAGGATATTGACGATGTTGGGATGGCCAGTCAGTCGGCCCGCCGCACGCTGCTCTCGAATGAATCGTTTCCGGTTCTGTTCATCGAGATCTGCGGTGAGCACCTTGACAGCTACCGAACGCTCAAGCGATGGCTGTGTGCAGCGATACACGATTCCGAATCCGCCACGGCCTATTTCGTTAGCATCCTCGAACCCCGCCGCTGCGAGCTCCGCCGTGACCATGCCGGACACGTCGCGTTGAGTCGCGAATGGATCCATGTTATCCATCGACACATCTCTTCATCGTGTACGTCGAACGGCCCTAAACCCTACTGAGTAGCACCTAAGGATATCGCCAGGCGCTCCACCTCGGTCGGGAACTTCTGGCTCGTTGGAGTTGAGCGGAAGGGCATGGTGCAGGGGATTCCCGAGTAACTGATCATCGTCTATCAACTCCCAACCGCAGCGACTGGGAAGATCCAGAACCTCATTTCCGAAAGCAGCGGCCAAACGGGTCGCCGACGCCTGAACGGCGCTCACCGCCGACAGCGGTTCATCCTGAAAGGAATACTCCATGGACTCCGAATCGACGAGGCAACTCCGTCAGGGGTTGTTCGGTATCTGGTGTGCCCCAGTATTCAGCGTTATGGTCCTCGTCGGTTGGCTCGGGATAGCGCATTTCTGGCTTCTCGCGCCGGCCGATCTCGGACCTGAGGCCACTAAAGAATTCTTCACTGTCACGCATCGCACCGGAATGATTTGGGGCAATTCGATTTTGATCGTCGCATGCGTATTCATAGTCATCGCATCCATCCAATTCGGGTTGGTTCTGGCGGAGATCGAAGGTCGACGGCCGTTGTGGTCGATCACCACGGCCGTCGGCGGAATTCTTATCGCACTCATCGTCTTCCTGGACGCGACGTTCTGGATCAGTGCTGCGTACCGGCCTGAGGCCGGTGCCGATATAGTGGTCGCGTTGAACGATCTCTCGTGGCTCGGCTTCCTGCTGGGCTGGGTGTTCCTGTCGCTCCAGATGGTGGCCAGTGCGCTGGTGACGTTGGGTGACCGGTCACCAAATCCCGCTATTCCACGATGGGTCGCCAAGCTGTCCCTCGTCGGTGCAGTGCTGGTGGCGTGCGCCGGGGGTCCGGCCTTCACACATACTGGACCGTTCGCGTACCACGGATTGCTGGCCTTCTACATGCCGATGGCGATCTGGGGCCTCTGGCTCGACGCTCACGCGTTCTACCTGAGACGTGCACTTCGAAAAGGCCTCGCCGCATCCAATTTCGAGGTGCACCCCGGGCGTGCGCCTTCCCCTTCTACAAGCTAATCGGAATCCCGGTTTGGAACGGCTAGGGTGAGCCGACGCCTGAATTGGGCACACGGAAACCATTGGTCCCCAGCCGCGCTCACGCGGCGTCGGCGATTTAAGCGAAGCGGGCTTCAGATCGTCGTGGGAGGTACCGAGTAGCGCCGACACCTATCACTCGGCCGAACATCGGCGTTCGGCTCGGCGAGTACCTCGTATCGGGTCTCGTACACCTGGCTCTCGGCTGATTCGAAGCCGAGGGGTAGCGACTGCAAGAAACTCGGACCTCGTCCGACCCAGTCGAGCCGTCGAGCTCGAGCGCCGTTCACGAGCCGTTGCGTACCTCGGACAGGAGGATTCGGTCGAGTTGCGCTGCGTTCGTAGCCTCGAAGTAGTTTCGTTTGCGAATACTGGCAACGGACTCGAGCCCGTGGCCGCCGGATCGCGCTGGCAACTCGGCGGGTTGCACGACGTGACTGCACCGTGCGAATCCGTATGCGCGTATTCCGGAGATCGACAATGAGGCGACCGAGCGCTCGTTGCTGCTCGGGGCCGAGCTCGGGGAACGTCGCGAGTACAGAAGTCGGGCGGCAGGTAGAGGCGGCGGGCCGCCACAGAGAGCCCCTAAACCGGGTTGTGCACCGCGGTATTACTGCTCGTCCCAACACGCTGGGACTGGTCCGAACGGGTCCGGCGCAATCTACGCGCCGGTCGCCAGACAATGAACCCGGCCATGCACATTCCAGGCCGGGTTCACCGTCACTCAGTCGAGCTTCAACGCTCGGGTCGGGCACCGCCGCACTGCTTGCTCGACCTTGGGACGCTCAGCTTCGGCCGGGGTTTCGTCGACTACGTCGAGCTCTCCGTCGTCATTAATGCTGAATACGTCAGGTGCTGCGAACTCACATTGACCATGCCCCTCACAGAGATCCCAGTCGACCACGATCTTCATCATGAACCCTCCTTTTCGACGCGGACAAGCAAACGCTTGAACGCATTGAACTGGTTGGTATGCAATCGGTCCGGCGGCCCGACCGGGCGGATCCGAAGTCCGCGGTCAAGCAGCGCCCGGAAGAACGCGGTGACCTCGGCCCGCGCCAGGTGCGAACCCATGCATGCGTGAATCCCCCAACCGAAGCCCACGTGGTCGTTGTCTGCGCGGTCGATCTTGACGACGTCAGGATCGGGGAAGATTGCCGGGTCCCGGTTCGCGGCCTGGAACCAGCAGACGACCTTGTCGCCGGCCCGGATGGTCTGACCGTCCCAGTTGACGCCCTTCGTCGCCGTGCGGCGCATGGCGCGGATCGGAGTGATGTAGCGCAGCATCTCCTCGATCGCCGAGTTCAGGAGTTCTGGTCGGGCGACCAGTTTGTCCCACTCCCCCGGGAACTCGTCGAAGGCGAGGACGGCTCCGGTGATGAGGTTGCGCGTGGTCTCGTTGCCCGCACCGACCAGAACGAAGTAATAGGCCGCGAGATCCTCCCAGGACAGGGGCCCGCCCTCGAACTCAGCGTGTACCAACCGCGACACCAGGTCGTTCTTGGGTTCAGCTCGCCTCGCCGCGGTGAGTTCTTCGAAGTACGCGAACATTTCCGACCGCGCACGCTCCTTTTCGTCCGGCGTTCTCATGAACTCCGGATCGTCCGAGATCACGCGGTTGGTCCAGTCGAGGAGCAGACCGCAGTCGTCGAGCGGCACGCCGAGCACCTGGCCTAGAACCTGGATCGGCAGTAGGGCGGACGCCGAATGAACGAACTCGACCTCGTCCCGGGACGAGATATCGTCCAGGATGGCAGCGACCGCTCGGTCGATCACGTCCTGCCATTCCCGGACCTTGACGGCCCGCAGATGGGGGGCGGCCAGTTTGCGCAGGCCGGTATGCCGCGGCGGATCGGTGTTGTGGACGGTGCTCGTCCCGCCCTCAACCTTTCGGCTGAGGATCTGGGTCCCCTCGCCGTTGACGAACGTGTGCGGGTCGTTGACCACCTTGATCACGTCGTCGTACCGGGTGACGGACCAGAAGCCCGGCCCGTCCGACTCGTCATTCCAGTGCAGCGCGTCCGTGATCCGGAGGTGCGCGAGGACGGCATTCTCTGTGCCGTCGATGAACGGTGCGAGATCCATCAGGTCGACGGATGATTCGTGTTGTTGCAATGTCATGAGTAGCTCTCAGTGTGTGGGTACGTTGCTGGAAAGGCGTTGCCGGAATGCAGAACTTCCACAGCGATTCCGCGCCCACGGCGCCCCGGTCAGCTCGGTCGTCATCGCGCTCTCCTCGTTCGTCCGGTCAGTTCTCGAGGAGGTAGACCTGGCCGTGCTCCCCGCTGATGGCGAGGCGCACGTTTGCTCCGTCCGCGGGGATGGTCTCGCCTCGTGAGGTCTGGATGCCCTCGGTGAACTCGGTCGACATCACACAGGGGATGCCGAATTCACGGGACAGGATCCCGAGGTGGCTTTCGGGTGCGCCCTGCAGCGTGATGAGCCCGGCGACGCCGGCCATGAGTGCGGGCGACATGAACGTGGTGGTTCCACCCCGGGAGATCACGACAGTGTTCGTCACGTCGGGCCCGTCGATGAAGTCCAGCACCTCTTCGGGCGAGTCGAGGAAGCGGATCGTGCCGACTGCTTCGGCGTCGGATGTGTAGGCCTTGATACCCGTCCCGATCAGTTTGTCGGTCACGGCGTTGGTGCTGGTCATTCTTCCTCCAGTGGGTGGGCGTAGCCTGCGACAGGCAACCGCCGTTGAATATTGGACCAATTGCTGGAATTGTGTAGCCAATGTCACAATGCAGTCAATCGTTCGGGGCCCGAACGGGCTTGTTTCCCTCTTTCGGGGGAGGCCCGGCAGGAGACGCCTAGGGAAACATCACACCTCGGGCGCTGTCGCATTCGCGACCTGAACCATTGAATGCCGGATGATCGGAAGTGGTTTCGTGAAGAAGCAAGATATGGATCCGGCGGTGCAGAACGCCGTGCAAACCATCGTCGACGCGGCCCGGCAGTTGGAGACCGACCCCCGCACCGCGGCACGCCGCGTCGGTGACGCGTCCAGCGCGCTCGAGGCTCTCGACATCACAGAACGCGCGCTGTCCGCGTACTCGGCCCCCGACAACCACGAACTCCTCCTCGACGTACGTGCTGCACGCGCAGACGTCCTGGCCTACGAGCTCAGCCGCCAGCGTTCGATGCTGCCGATGCTGACCGCCGCGCTTGCCCGGTTGCGCGCGACGTCGACCATCGACGACCTCGTCGAGTCGATCCCCATCGAGAGTGCTGGACTCGGTTACGAGCGTGCGATGTTCTCCTGGGTCCACAACGAGTGCTGGGTACCGCGCTCCATGTACACGACGAGCGGACCGGAGGAGGGGCGGTCGATCCTCGACGCCGGCGCGCCGCCCTACCACCACACCCGCGATCTGATGGAAGTCGACGTCGTACGCAAGCGCCGACCGATCCTGGTCCTCGATGCCGTCACCAATCCGCGCGTCCATCCGGCGATCTCCCCGGTCTCCCGTTCCAACACCTACGTCGCGGCTCCCGTCGTGGCGCGGGATCATGTCGCCGCGTTCGTCCACGTCGACCGCAATGCCGCCACGGGCACTACCGACGAGTTCGACCGCGACCTCCTCGCCTACTTCTGCGAGAGCATTGGCGTGATGCTCGATCGTTTTGTGGCAGCGAAGGTTCCGGCCGAGGAGGCGCTGCCGGGCTCTCCGGTCTCCGACTGGATCGACGCGCTGACCGTACGCGAACGCGAAGTACTGCGGCTCCTCGCGACGGGACTGACGAACGCCCAGATCGGTGCCCGGCTGTTCATCAGCGCGGAGACGACCAAGACGCACGTGAAGAAGCTGATGCGCAAGCTGGGGGTGAGTAATCGCTCGCAGGCCGGTGCGATGTACCACCGACTCCATGCGTCGGTGGATTCCGGCGGCAGCGCCCACCCGCGCGAGACGCCGGCCTGAGCCGGACGCCCCGCGCGGCTGCGCTGTGTCAGAGGTGGATCATGCCCTCGCCACTCGTGCGTGATCACGTCCTCAACGACCCGGGTTACCCGTGGTCCGACGCGGTCAGCGATCTGCCGTGGTCCGTTTGACCCTGGTCATGTTCTTCGAGGGGGAGCAGCAGATCGACAGCCGCGTCGTCGACATCGGCACGATGTTCACGAACCCGGCAAACTATCTCAAGTACCTCACCGGATACGCGGTGTACGTACCTCGGAGGCCGCCTCGTCGTGATGGGCGGGGGCAACGGTTCCGGTCGCGCCTTCGCCGAGCACCACACCGCGGGGCGCATCGCGAAGGTCCAGTCGCACGACCGTTCCATCGGGCGGCACCATCTCTCCGCGGGCATTCACCTCCCCGGCCGTGAAGGTGACCGACATGATGCAGGGGATGCCGTACTCGCGCGACACGATGCCGAGGTGGCTGGTCGGGGCGCCCTGCAAGGTCAGCACGCCACGTGGACCGGCGACCAGCGCGGGCGTGAGGAAGGTCGTGGTGCCGCCTCGGGCGATAACCACGCACTCGTCGATGTCGTCGCGGTCGACGAAGTCCATTACGGCGTCGGGTGAGTCGAGCCAGACGGCCCGGCCTGACACCTGTTCCGTGTCCTCGAACACGGCGACGCCGGCACCGATCGCGCCGAACGTGGTCGGACTGTCGACCGTGGTCACGACACGCTCCCATTCTTGCCCCCGGGCGACAGTGCGGATTCGAGAGATCCGATGTCGCGGTTGACCGACAGCACCGCCTTCGCCTCCGTCGTGTCGAACGTCTCGGCCATCATGGCTTTCCGACGTGCCACGAACTCCGGGTGCCAGCCCTCTTCGATGTGGATCAGGCCCGGTCGGCCGGCGACGACACAGTGCCCGCCGGCGTCGTGGGATTGGAGTCCGCCGGCCGGCCAGACCGCGAGCGCCGTGCGATCTTCGGCGACGATCTCGGTCTTCCGGCCCAGCGCGTCGACGAGGACGAATTCGGCTGCGGTGTAGGAGTAGTGCTCGCGGTCGCGCGTGATGTCGACATCGATCGAGGTGATCGGCGACTGTTGCCCGTCGCGGTCGACGTATCCGAGGTGATACGTCTGGTCGAGTGCCGAGCCGTGCAGGAAGTTGATGGCGATGTCGGGACCCGACTGCACGTTGACCCACCGATATTGGTGGATCGCGGTCCAGTCGCGACGCCCCCACGAGTGGTCGCGATGTCCCGTCGTGTCGAAGGGGATGACCCGGTCTCCCACCGTGAGCGTTCCGTGTACCCGTCCACTCTGCTCGAGCCGGTTGTTGGCCAGCCAACTGGGGCAGCCGCCCTCGTTGTCGTGGTACGTGAACGCTGGTGTGGTGGCACTGAAGTGGTAATCGAGGGCCACACCGTCATGTTCGAAGAAGACGTGTGCGTCCTTGTGTGGTGCACCGTGCCTCACGGTCAAGGGACCGACGGTCCAGTCGTCGAAGTCCGCGTCCGGTGACACGGGGACTCCCTCGGTGTGGAACTGCGCGAATCGCTCGTTGTCACGACCGAACACGAGTCCCATCGAGCCCGCTTCATGGGAACCGTTGACCCAGGTGTAGGCGATCACCCCGAGGTCGTGCTCGGGCAGGAACAGGATGAAAATGAGGCTCTCTCGCTCCAGCGGGCTGTCGGCCAGTCGGTGGCGGCGGTCGTCACGGTCGGTAAGTGCGGCGCTGGTCATGGCTTCCTCTCGATCAAAACTGATGGGGTCGGGTGTGCTGACGTCGGCGACTGGCCGTTCACGACTTCGGCCGGACGCTGGGGAAGCCGTCGCCCATCATGAACACGGGCGCGAGAATCTCACCGGCACGTCCGCTCGCCAGAGTGGGCCACGCCTTCTTCGTGAGCTCGGTGGGTGCGTCGAACCCGCCCTCACGGATTCGGTCCCAGATCCCTACCCGCTGCGCGATCGGCCTGAGAAAGTCGTGGGAGTACACCTTGATTCCGTCCCAGATCTTTTCGTCGACGCTCTTCTTCGCGTACATCCGATAGAGGGCGAGCACACCTTTCTCCGCCTGCGCGGAGATCGCCCGCATCTCGTCGTCGTCGAGTATGCGCAGTTCCGACATCGGTGTGTCCATCGTGTCGCGGGCAAAGACGACGACGCGGTCGAGCCTGTCGAGGTAGGTCGACGGAGTGGTGAACGTCGTACCGATGTCGTTGATGGTGACGTCGATGGTGTCGTCTCGGAACACCATTACCTCGGTCACCGCATACGGCATGCCTTCCGCGACATCCGCCCACGGGTACACCGGCTCGTGCAGGAAGTGGTCGCGCACGAGTGCGAACCCGCCGCCGGGCAGCGGGTACGGGCCGGTGTCGCCCATGCCGAGTCGATTGTCGTAGTGCAGCATGAAGCCGAAAAGTTCTGTGGCCGCGTTGAACCTGCGGAAGACGGCGCGATGCTCCGGGTCCTCGACAGACACGGCTGCTGCAACCAGCGGATCGAGTACGTCGCGATCGAGGTGCGGAAGCGTGAAGCCGTGACCCGACGCCAGCCCGGGACCGTCCCCCCACGTGCCGTGCCACAGCCGGCGACCGAACTGGATACACGTCTCCACGTCGGACCGCGACGCCACCGGATCGACGAGATCCAGCTTGACGCCGACGCCGCGCCCGAGAATCGCCATGAGCGCACACGCGTAGTTCCGCAGGTGATTCACCTTCGATCCGACTTCGCGCTTGGAGACCCGGCCGAGGTCGACGAGACCGTCGACACCGACCTCGGCGGTGATCGCGCGCATCGCCTCTGGATAGACATCCCATTGCTGGACGAACGAGAGCGTCTCGTACTCCTGGCGTGGGATGAGCCCTGACTCGCCTTCCGTCGAGCGTGAGGCGATCAGCTCCCACAGATTCCACGCCATGTAGTCGAACCAGCTGTCGATCTGGTCGTCGTCGAGGTGGTCGGGCCTGATGTCGGCCGCGGTCGTGTCGACGAACGGACGCGGGTCTCGTCTCCGCATCTCCGCATCGCCCGCGACCCCACCGGGTACCTCCGCCATGAACTTCTCCACGAATGCAGCGAAGTCGATCATCTCAGTCATTGTGTCTCGCATTCTCGCCAGTTTCGGCATGACCATTCCGTATGTATGACCACACCGCGGTACCCCCGCCACACTGCCCTCCTGGCGGCGTCGCGCCCATCCCCCGAAAGAGGGAACTGTGGCCTGTATCACGATTCGGGCTTCCGCCGCGTAGGTCGGCGCTGTTACGTTACGGCCATTCCAATAACGGTCAGACCAAACAAATTCCCGGGAGGCAATTGTGACGTCGGGTGTCTATTCCTTCGATCACGACCACGGCGCGCCGGCCCGAGAGCTCGGCGAGCTTCTGGGCGGCAAGGGCGCCGGGCTGGCGGAAATGACTGCGGCACTGGGGTTCAGCGTGCCGCCCGGATTCACCATCTCGCTACCCGTGTGTCGCGAGTACCTGTCCGACGGCTGGCCGCCCGCCCTCGACGACGCGCTCCGGGAACACGTCGACGCGCTGGGCGCGACAATGGGCCGGCGCCTCGGCGATCCGCACGACCCACTTCTCGTCGCGGTCCGCAGCGGCGCCCCGGTGTCCATGCCCGGCATGCTCGACACAGTCCTCAACCTCGGCCTGAACGACGACACCGTCCACGGGTTGGCGCGCTCGTCCGGTGACGAGTGGTTCGCGTGGGACAGTTACCGCCGTTTCGTGACGATGTTCGCGACCACCGTGATGGGCGTGGACGAGGCGACACTCCGCATCGGTGACCCGGGGCGAACGGCCGACGAGGTCCGCGCGCACGTCGGACGCCTGCGCGCGCTCGTCGAGCAGCACGCGGGCCGGCCGGTCCCGCACGACCCCATGCAGCAGCTGCGCGAGGCGGTGGAAGCGGTCTTCAGGTCGTGGGGGTCGGACCGGGCCCACGCGTACCGTGCCCACGAGGCAATCGACGGTGACCTCGGCACTGGCTGCAACGTCCAGGCGATGGTGTTCGGTAACCGCGGACCGTCGTCCGGGACCGGTGTCGTATTCACCCGGGACCCTGCGACCGGGGAACCCCGCGCGTACGGTGACTACCTTCCCCGAGCGCAGGGTGAAGACGTCGTCGCCGGCACCGCGAAAACCGTGCCGGTCCAACACATGGCCGAACATCAGCCCCTGGCCTACGCCGACCTCACGGCGGCGCTGCGCCGACTCGAAGTGCACTATCGCGACATCTGTGACGTCGAATTCACCGTCGAGGACGGCCATTTGTGGTTGTTGCAGACACGCATCGGCAAGCGCGGCGCGGTCGCCGCAGTCCGGATCGCGGTCGACCTCGTCGACGATCCGGAGGTGAAGCTCACCGAGGCCGAAGCGCTCGACCGGGTGCCACCGGCGCTGCGAGCGAAGGCCCGCGCGGAGATCATGGGCCGCTGCGGCGCAGGCGGCCCGGAGGAGGACCTGCTCACGACCGGACTCGGCGCCTCGCCCGGACGAGTCACGGGACGGGTGGTGTTCACGGCCGACGGAGCCATGGACGCCGACGACGACGTAATCCTGGTCCGCGCCGAGACGAGTCCGGAAGACGTCGCCGGCATGGCGGCATCGGTGGGCATCCTCACCACACGCGGCGGACTCGTCAGCCACGCTGCCGTCGTCGCCCGCGGGTGGGGTGTCCCCGCGGTCGTGGGCGCCGACGAACTCACCCTCGACGGTGACACGATCGTCGGCATCAAAGGAGTGAAAGTGACTGTTGGCGAGACGATCACGATCGACGGCAGAACCGGATGCGTCTGGCGTGGGACCGTGGTCGGAACCTCGACCGGTGGCGACGTCGTGGCCGCGCAGCTGCCGCAGCTCGCCCGGCTCGAGCAGTGGGCACTCGACCGAGAGGTGTCTCCGGCATGAGCGGCCCGTTTCCCGGTCACGTCGTGGTGGTGGGTGCCTCCCTGGCGGGGTTACGAGCGGTGACCACCGCCCGCGAGAACGGGCACACAGGACGCATCACGCTGGTGGGCGAGGAGTCCCATCTACCCTACGACCGGCCACCGCTGTCGAAGGAGTACCTCGCGGACGGTCCCCTCACCACGGCCCACCACCTCCCCGACGCCGACACCCTCGCCGACGACCTCGACGTCGATGTACGCACCGGTACCCGAGCGACGGGCATCGCACTCGACGAGCACGTACTGACAGTGCACGAGGGCGAGATCCATTACGACGCAGCGCTGATCGCCACCGGCGTCCGGCCACGCACGCTGCCGGGGTCCGACCACCTCGAGGGTGTCCACACACTGCGTAGCCTCGACGACGCGGCCTCGGTCCGCGCCGGACTGGACGCCGGCGCCCGCACCGTGGTGATCGGGGCCGGGTTCATCGGTGCCGAAGTGGCCTCGGCCGCCCGGCGCCGAAGTCTCCCGGCCACCATTCTCGAGATGCAGAACGCACCCCTCGTCCGGGCGGTGGGGAGCACCGCGGGCATCGCACTCGCGGCCCTGCACTCCCGGAACGGCACGGACCTGCGGTGCCGGGTCACAGTCGAGGCACTCCTCGGAGACCGCCGAGTGGAAGCGGTTCGACTCGGTGACGGGACGGAGATCGCAGCCGACCTCGTCGTCGTCGGGATCGGTGCCGACCCGGCGACCGAATGGTTGACATCCTCCGGACTCGGCCTCGACAACGGTGTCGTCTGCGACAGCACACTCCATGCCGGCCACGACGTGTGGGCGGCCGGAGACGTCGCGCAGTGGACCAACCGCCTCTTCGATCGCCGGATGCGTCTCGAGCACTGGACCAACGCCGGAGAGCAGGCAGCCCACGCCATGGTGAACCTGCTCGACCCCGCGCGAGCCACGGAGTACCACCATGTCCCCTACTTCTGGTCCGACTGGTACGGGCAACGCATCCAGTTCGCAGGCCTCCCGATCGGCGAACCCGTCGTCGTGAGCGGTCACTGGGGCGGCGAAGCGTTCGTCGCGCTCTATCGCGAGGGCGATCGGCTGATCGGCGCCCTCGCGCTCAATCGACGCGGCGACATCATGAAATACCGTGCACTGCTCGCCCGCGGCGCCGACTGGAACGCGGCTCTCGACCTGGCGAGCCGACGCAACG
Source organism: Rhodococcus sp. LB1 (assembly GCF_001583455.1). NCBI lineage: Bacteria > Bacillati > Actinomycetota > Actinomycetes > Mycobacteriales > Nocardiaceae > Rhodococcus > Rhodococcus sp. LB1. The sequence goes on from NZ_LTCZ01000101.1 coordinate 24,431, forward strand.
CATCCGCTCCCATCCCGGCCTGACCGTATCGACCCAGGAGTCCATTCCATGCAGCAGCACACCGACGTCTTCATCGCAGGGCGCTGGGTCCCGTCACACTCGGGCGCCCGCACCGACGTGGTGAATCCGACCACCGAGGAGACGTGGGCCTCCGTCCCCGATGGCGACGAGCAGGACATCGACGACGCCGTCACTGCGGCCCGCGACGCGTTGCCGAGTTGGGCCGCGCGCAGTCCGTCCGCACGGGCAGCGTTTCTGCGTCGCCTCGCCGACGAGATCGACCGGCGCGCGGCCGAACTCACCCGGATCATCACCACCGAGAACGGCACCCCGATCGCCGAGAGCAGCGCGGCACCGGCACACAGCGCCGCACATCTGCGCCTCACCGCGGGACTCGCCGACCTGCTGACGGGACCCGATGTGCGGCCGAACCCGATGGCACCCGGAAGCTCGGTGGTCCACCGGCGGCCGGTCGGTGTCGCCGGACTGATCACACCCTGGAATTTTCCCCTGGGGCTGGTCGTCATCAAGCTCGGATCGGCGCTTCTCGCCGGATGCACCGTGGTGATCAAGCCCGCCCCGGAGACCCCGATGGCGACGAGGCTTTTGATGGACGCTGTCGACGCCGCCGGCATTCCCGCCGGTGTGGTGAACCTGGTTACCGGCGGCACCCGAGCCGGCATGGCCCTTGTCGAGCACCCCGGTGTCGACAAGATTTCCTTCACCGGTTCCACGGACGTCGGGCGCGCCATCGGCGCGTCGTGCGGTCGTCGGCTCCGGCCGGTGACACTCGAACTCGGCGGCAAGTCTCCGGCGATCGTGCTGGACGACGTCGACCCGGAGTTGCTGGCGCAGAACGTCTTGAAGGTGTCGATGCGCAACACCGGCCAGACCTGCAAAGCGTGCACGCGGCTACTCGTGCCGGCTTCCCGCCACGACGAGCTGGTGGATCTCGTCGGAGACGTCGTCTCCGCTGCCCCGGTCGGCGACCCCTTCGACCCGGGCACGTTCTTCGGCCCCGTCGTCTCCGCCCGGCAGCGCGAGCGCGTGCTCGGCTACCTCGACCTTGCTCAGCGCGAGGGCGCGAAGGCGGTGACCGGAGGCGGACCCGCGACCCGATTCGACCGGGGTTACTACGTGGAACCGACCGTGTTCCGCGACGTGACACCGGAGATGCGCATCGCGCGCGACGAGGTCTTCGGTCCGGTGCTGGCAGTCGTCCCCTACCGGGATCTCGACGAGGCCGTTGCCATCGCCAACGACTCCCCCTACGGTCTCGCCGCCACCGTGTTCGGTGAGGACCTCGACCGCGCCGCGGCCGTCGCCGAGCGTCTCGAGACCGGGAACGTCGGGATCAACCACTACGGGTCGAACGCGGCGGCGCCCTTCGGTGGGCACAAGGACAGCGGACTGGGTACCGAGTTCGGGCCCGAGGGCCTCGCCGCCTACCTGCAATACACCTCGATCCACCGTCAATTCTGAGCAGAACGAGAGAAAGACACTATGAGAGCAGCAGTGATGTGGAGACCGGGCACACCGTTCGAAGTCCAGGACGTGGACATCGCGGCCCCCGGCCCAGGACAGGTATCCGTCGCGATCCACGCCTGCGGGGTGTGCGCCTCCGACCTGTCCTTGACCACCTCGTTCGGCCAACCCACCCCGGTCGTCCTCGGGCACGAGGGGGCGGGCATCGTCACCGAAATCGGCGCGGGCGTCGACTCCGTCGCCGTCGGTGACCATGTGGTGCTGGTGTGGGTCCCCCCGTGTGGTCGTTGCGCCCCGTGTCGGCGCGGTGACGACTACTTGTGCGCGAATCGACGATCCTCGGCGGACGCTCGCGCGGGCAAGGCGGCGGCCCGGCCCTCACCTCTCAGCGTCGACGGCAACGTGGTGCATCAGGGCATGGCCACCTCGACGTTCGCCGAACAAACCGTCGTGCCCGCCAACGCCGTCATCCGCATCGACGACGACGTACCCTTCCCCGTAGCCGCGATGATGGGCTGCGCCGTCCCCACAGGGGTGGGATCCGCGCTGCGAAGCGCACGTATCACCCCGGGCGACGATGTGGCCGTAATCGGCTGCGGAGCAGTCGGACTCAATGCCGTCATGGGTGCGGTCGTGGCCGGCGCGGCCCGCGTGATCGCGATCGACCCCATGCCGGGCCGCCGTGCGCTGGCCGAGAAGATCGGCGCCACCGAATCTGTCTCGCCGGAGGAGTTCGGTGACGTGCGCGGGCTCGACGTGGTCATCGACGCAGTCGGCCATCCGCCGACCGTGAGCGCGGCGTGGAAGGCGGTGCGACGCGGCGGCACCGTGACGGTGGTGGGCGCGGGGCGCCCCCACCAAGTTGTGGAAATCAACGCCTACGAACTCTTCCACGACGACAAGCGACTGACCGGAAGCTTCCACGGCGGCATCAGCATGCACCGCGACCTCTCCATCCTCGTCGGTCTGTGGCGCAGCGGCAGACTCCCGATCGAGGCGCTAATCGACAGTACGGCCGACCTCGACCGAATCAACGACGTCGTCACCGCACAGCAGTCCGGCGACGCACTCCGCGTCGTGCTCACACCGCGTTCCTGATTTTGCACTCCGATACACACGAAAGGATTTCATTAATGGGTATCAACCTGCTCGACAACGGCTCCGAGCGGCGCCACATCTTCTTCGACGCCGATGCGCACCCCGACGTACGCGAATCGCTCGCCTACCTGCTTCCACTGCCGCACCTCGGCCTCGGCGTCATCTTCTACACCTGGGTGCACGCACTCGGCGACAACGAGCAGGGCCGTGCCGGTGTCGCAGGCATCGTCTTCGGCCCCGGCGTGGACGAGACGGTCTTCGAGGTCCATGACCACATCGGTGTCCCCGATTCGCTGTCCTTCGACGACTGGCAGGTCGGTCCGGGTCGACTCACACTTTCCGACGACATGATGAAGTCCTCCATCGAGTTTCGCGGCGAACGGCTCACCATCGAATACGAGTGGACCGGACTCAATCCCTCATTCGGTTTCGCGGCCAACCGCAACGGCTGCCCGGACTGGCTGGCATGGGATCGTACCGAGCAAGGCGGCCACGTCACGGGCACACTCACCCTCGACGGCACCACGCATGAGATCGACGGGTACGCCCATCGTGACCACTCGTGGGGCATGCGCGACTGGGGCGGGCCCACCCACTGGAAGTGGTGGAACATCCTGACGGACGGCGGAACCGCCATTCACGCGATGGAACTGCAGTACCGCGGGAAGACCACGTTGCATGGGTACGTGCAGAAGGACGATGTGATCGCGACGATCGTCGAAATGGACTCCGACATCACCTTCGACGAACGATTCATGCACACGCGGGTCGAGGCCCGGATCGTCGACGACGAAGGTCGGGTCACCGAGGTGACCGCTCGGCAGGGCGCCGACCTGCAGTGGCCCGTCAGTCCTCGCCTGTGGATTCACGAAGCCGCGATGCACACCACGGTCGACGGCGTCGAGGGTGTCGGATACATCGAGTGTGCCTGGCCGCCCGAGTACGTCGCGCATCACCGCACCGACGGCGTCGGGGTCGGCGAACGCAGCGACCTCACCCTCGACCGCGACTGACCCCTCACGACAACTCGAAAGAGACGAACTATGAGCTACACGACCAAGGAGGAGTTCGACGTCCTCCACCGGCTGCGGGTCCGCGGTCTCGCCACGGCGGAACCGTTGATGCAGAGCACCGGCCACTCGCAGCCGACCATTCAAAGCATCCTCGATGACGCCGTCGCCCGCGGGCTGGCAAAGTCTCGGACCGGTGGCCGCGTCGAGGGGTATATGCTGACGTCGGCTGGACGCGAACGGCACACCGAACTCCGCGCCCGGCAAGTGTCACCGGACGAGGTGGAGGCTTTGACCGTCGCCTACGAGGCGTTCCTCGCGCCGAACCGGGAGTTCAAGCAGCTCACGACCGAATGGCAGACCGAGGCCGCAGGCGACACTGATCGGATCCTCCCGGGACTCGTTCAGTTGCACGAACAACTCGGCAAGGTGTTGTCACTCGCGGTGTCCGCCACTCCTCGGATGAGGCACTACCAACCCCAGTTCGACTCCGCACTCGACTCCTTCCGCGGCGGCGACCCCGGCGCCATCGCCCGCCCGATGTCCGGCTCGTACCACGACATCTGGATGGAACTGCACGAGGATTTGCTCCTCACGCTGGGCCGCGAACGAACGGACGCCGACGAGTGACCGAGATCCCGGTGCCTCGGGTCAGCGGGGCCCTTGCGGAGAGTCGGGTGCCGCTTCCTGGCACCACCAACGTGCGCGACCTCGCAGGATACCCGGGGCCGCCGGGGTGGACGATCGGTCCGCGGCGGCTGTTCCGGGGCGAAGTGCTCGCCGATGCCGATGAGTCCGAGTTCCAGGGGTTGTGGGACGAGAAGCACCGAAGCGACTTCCAGGATCTCGGACTACGGACGGTCATCGACCTGCGCGCCGAACACGAGGTGCGCCGGACGCGATCGGTATGGCACCGTGCGACCGGAGCGGAGGTCGTCGCACTACCCATCGCGGAAGGCGGGGAGGGCACCAACACGAACTACATCCGCAAACTCCTCTCCGGCGAATTGCCGCGGTTCGAGGAAGACGATATGACGCAGTTCTACTGCGACACGCTGGACCGGCGGGCGTCGACTTTCGGGGCGGCGATCACGGTGCTCGCCGACGCGCGACGTCTCCCCACACTGGTGCACTGCTCCGCAGGAAAGGATCGCACCGGCCTCCTCATTGCGCTCGTGCTGGAACTGGTCGGTACCCCGCGTGCACTCGTGGTGGAAGACTACGCCCTCACCGGTGTCCTCCGGCCCAACCGGATCGCCGCCTACGCGGCCCTCTTCACCGACGCCGGGGTGGACCCCGACGCAGCGCGGGTGCTCTTCGAGACACCGGCGGTGAGCATGGAACGTGCACTCGCTTACCTTGACGACACCTACGGCGGTGTCGCCGAGTACCTTGTCAACACGGGTGCCGTGCCCTCTCTGGCTCTCGAAGACCTGCGCAGCTCCCTGCTCGTCCCAACACGCGCGGATTGAGTGCACGGGCCTACTTTTGCCACGAGGGGGTCGAGGACCCTCGTCACCCGCTCCCCGATCGGCGTCATCGGTGATCCCTTGTGAATGCATGAACGTAGAGCTCAATGGCCGGAACGACCCACATCTTTTGTCTCTTCTGTGCGATCATTTCGACTCAGCTGAGGTCGTCTTGGCGGATCAATCGGCGTGCCGCCTCGGTGATCGAACCCGTCAGCGACGGATACACCGAGAACGTCGCGGCGAGGTCGTTGACGGTGAGGTTGTTCTGCACGGCGATGGCGATCGGGAGAATCAGCTCCGACGCGGTCGACCCAACTACCACCCCACCGATGACCGCACCGGTGGCCGGACGGCAGAAGATCTTCACGAAGCCGCGGCGCAGACCGGACATCTTGGCGCGCGGGTTGGTGTTGAGCGGCAGCATGACCGTACGGGCAGGCACCCGGCCAGTCTCGATCGCGGCCTGGCTGACGCCCACGGTGGCGATCTCGGGGCGGGTGAACACGGCCGAGGCCACGGTCTTCAGCTTGATCGGGCTCACGCCCTCACCGAGCGCGTGGTACATCGCGATGCGGCCCTGCATGGCCGCGACGGACGCCAGCGGCAGCAGACCGGTGCAGTCACCCGCCGCGTAGATCCCGGACACCGGCGTCCGCGACACACGGTCCACGCGCAGGTACCCGCCCTTGTCGAGCTCGATGCCGACCTTCTCCAGCCCGAGACCCTGGGTGTTGGGAACCGAACCGACAGTCATCAGGGCGTGACTGCCCTCGACCGTCCGGCCGTCCGCGAGCACGACGACGATGCCGTCCTCGGTGCGCTTCACGGCATCGGCCCTGGCGTGCTTGACCAGGGTGACGCCGCGTTCCGCGAGGACATCCTCGAGCACGAGGGCGGCGTCGGCGTCCTCACCGGGCAGGACGCGGTCGCGGCTGGACACCAGCGTGACCTTGACGCCCATCTCGGTGTAGGCGGACACGAACTCGGCACCGGTCACACCGGAACCGACGACGACGAGGTGCGCGGGCAGCTCCTCGAGGTCGTAGAGGTCGCGCCACGTCAGGATGCGCTCGCCGTCCGGCTCCGCCCCGGGGATCACCCGGGGGCTCGCGCCCGTGGCGATCAGGACGACGTCCGCATCGAGTGTCTTCTTCTCGCCGTTCTCGAGCGTGGCACACACCTGGTGGGACGCCATGCCCAGTCGCGGGTCGGCGATCTCGGCGGTGCCCGACAGCAGTTCGACCCCCACCGTCTGCAGGCGGGTGCGGATGTCGGAGGACTGCGCCTGCGCGAGGCTCTTCACGCGGGCGTGGATCTGCGGCAGCGCGACCGTGGCCTGCTCGGGATCGAGCGCAATGCCCAGGTCGGTGGCGCGCCGCATGTCGGTGCGCACGCCGGTGGAGGCAATGAACGTCTTGGACGGCACACAGTCGAACAGAACGCAGGCGCCGCCCACCCCGTCCGAATCGATCAAGGAGACGGAGGCGCCGTGCTGTGCGGCCACCAGCGCTGCCTCGTATCCGGCAGGCCCGCCACCAATGATCACGATTCGGGTCATCTGTCCTCCAATTCAACTGTCGACCGGGGTCTCCGGCCGGCTTTTCCTGCGATCGCAGCGCGTCGTGTCGTGCACTGCATGCAACAGATTACTAGCCACCGTTTAGGCTTGCCGCCGTGTCGATCTATGCCGCCTACGGGTCCAACATGCATCCCGAGCAGATGTTGCAGCGCTGCCCACACTCGCCGATGGCGGGGACGGGCTGGCTGCACGGCTGGCGACTGACGTTCAGTGGCGGGGACATCGGCTGGGAGGGCGCACTCGCCACCGTGGTCGAGGACCCCGATTCCAAGGTGTTCGTCGTGCTCTACGACGTCCCCGAGGAGGACGAGGTCAGCCTCGACCGATGGGAGGGCTCCGAACTCGGCATCCACCGCAAGATCCGCGTCCGCGTGGACACCGAGGGCGAACCCGTTCTCGCCTGGTTGTACGTGCTCGACGCGTACGAGGGCGGCCTGCCGTCCGCGCGCTACCTCGGGGTGATGGCCGACGCCGCAGAGATCGCCGGGGCCCCGTCCGACTATGTGCGCGACCTGCGCACCCGCAACAGCCGCAACGTCGGACCGGGCACCGAATAGAACCGCCTGACGCCGCGCCTCAGCCCAGCACGAGGCTCGACAGCACCCGGACCCCCACGCCCAGCGCCCGCTCGTCCAGATCGAACGTGGGCTGGTGGATGTCGAGCTGCTCGCCGACGCCCGACCAGACGCCGAGCCGGGCCATCGCGCCGGGAACCTCTTCGAGATACCAGGAGAAGTCCTCGCCGCCGCCGGACTGCGGCGTGTCGGCGAGGGCGTCCGGGCCGACCGTGCGGATGGCGTCCTCGAACATGCGCGTCGACACCTCGTCGTTGACGACGGGCGGGACACCGCGGCGGTAGTTGAGCTGGTACCGCACCCCGGTGGGCGCGAGCAGACCGTGGACGATCTCCCGGACCAGCGGCTCGAGCATCTCCCACGTCTCGTGATCGCCGGTCCGCACGGTGCCGGTCATCATGCCGGTCTGTGGAATGGCGTTGGGCGCCCGGCCTGCGCTCACGGCACCCCACACCATCACGGTGCCGGTGCGGGGGTCGATCCGCCTGCTGAGCATGCCCGGCAACCCGGTCACGACGGTGCCCAGCGCGAACACGAGGTCGGTGGTCAGGTGCGGACGCGACGTGTGGCCGCCCGGTGAGTCGAGCACGACCTCGATGGTGTCGGCCGCGGATGTGATCGCGCCGAGCCGCACACCGACCCGGCCGGCCGCGAGCCGCGGATCGCAGTGGAGGGCGAAGATTCGCGACACCCCCTCGAGCCGTCCGGCAGCGACGACCTCGAGCGCACCGCCGGGCATGACCTCCTCGGCGGGCTGGAAGATCAGCCGGACACCCACCGGGAGGTCGGGGATCTCGCTGAGCGCCAGACCGGTTCCCAGCAGGATCGTGGTGTGGGCGTCGTGTCCGCACGCGTGCGACACGCCCGGCACCGTCGACGAGTACGTGGCGCCGGTGAGTTCCTGGAGCGGAAGGGCGTCGATGTCGGCGCGCAACGCGATGCGGGGACCGTTCGACGGTCCGAGATCACACGTGAGGCCCGTTCCGCCGGGCAGCAGTTCGGGCGACAGACCGGCCGCAGCCAGCCGGGTCGCCACGAATTCCGTCGTCGCGTATTCGTGTCGCGCGAGTTCGGGATTGGCGTGGATGTGTCGACGCCACTGGGAGAGTTCGTCGGTGTGAGCGAGAATCCATTTGTCGACTGCCGCGTTCACCGGCGATCAACTCCTTCCAACAACCGCACCCGCTGTGTGTCGTCCGTCGCCGCGCGAACTGCCGTGCGAGCCAGCGCAATCGCTCCGTCGATCACCGCGCGGTCGGCGGACTCGGTGATGCACGCCGCCGCGAACCGAGGCTGATGCGTCACCGCGCCGCCCGAATCGAGGCCGATGACGGGATGAATTCCGGGCAGGACGTTGGTGACGTTGCCCATGTCGGTGCTGCCCAGCGGACGGACGCCCTCCCACTCGAGCGGCAAGGGTGTCCGTCCCATGTCGATGATCTGCTCCCGGTACGTCGCGACCAGCCACGGGTCCGGCGTCAGTTCCGTGTACGTGGGCGACACCGTCCGGATCTCGTGCGTGCACCCGGTGGCGAGTGCGCCGGCCGCGAAACACGCCTCCGCGCGTGTCGTCAGCTCGGACAGCGCCCACGCCGTCTCGGCGCGCAGGTAGTAGAGCATTTCGGAGCGTGCGGGAACGATGTTGGGCGCGGTGCCGCCGTCGGAGACGATCCCGTGGATCTGCTGCCCCGGCGAGAGGTGTTGGCGCAGCAGGCCGATCCCGACCTGGGCGACGGTCGCGGCGTCGGCGGCGTTGCGCCCGAACTCCGGTGCGGCCGACGCGTGCGCTTCGCGGCCGGTGAACGTGACCGCGATGTCGGCCAGCGCGAGGGACGTCGCTCCCGTGATGTCGATCGGACCCGGATGCACCATCAGGGCGGCCGCGACATCGTCGAAGACGCCTTTCTCGAGCATGGCGATCTTTCCGCCGCCGCTCTCCTCGGCGGGCGTGCCGATGACCCGCACCGTGATCCCGAGCCGGTCGGCGACCGTGGCGAGCGCGACGCCTGCACCGACCGCGGACGCCGCGATGATGTTGTGCCCGCACGCGTGACCGATCTCCGGGAGCGCGTCGTACTCGGCGCAGATCCCGATGACGAGGTCGCCGCTGCCGAATGTGGCGTCGAACGCCGTGGGCAGGTCCGCGATGCCCGACTGCACGTCGAACCCGCTGCGTTTGAGCAGTTCGGTGATCTTCGCGACGCTCCGGAACTCCTCGAATGCCAGTTCCGGTTCGCTGTGGATCGAATGGGACAGCGCGATCAGATCGGTCTCGATTGACCTGACCGCCGCCTCGACATCCGCATTCACGTGCTCATTCTCTCACCCGAAGCTGAAGTTGCTCTTGTCCGTCACCGTGGCGAGCGCGGCGAGGGCGTCGTGATGGATTCCGCGCTTGATCCCGGCGAGGTTGGCGCCGCGGGTGGCGGTCAGTGCGGCGGCCCGTGTCACGGCGGCCGTGAGGACGCCGTCCCCGTCCGCGATCTCGTCGACGATGCCCGCGCCGAGCGCGTCCGAACCGCCGTAGCGGCGGCCCGTCGTCATCGCCTCGACCGCGGTCTGCTTGGGCAGACGGGTGTTCAGGAGCGCCGACATCCCCACGGTGAAGGGCATGTTCAGCGACACCTCGGGGAGGCAGTAGAACCCGCGGTCGGCGCGCATGACTCGGAAGTCGTGCGACGTGGCGAGCATCGCGCCGGCACCGAAACTGTGCCCCTGCACGGCGGCGACGGTGGCCATCGGGAACGCGAGGAGGCGGCTGTAGATCGTGTGCACACGGTCGAGGTATTCCGGGAGCTTGTCCGTGTTGGCGAAGATCCACGTGGTGTCCAGGCCGTTCGTGAAGAACTTGCCCGTCGCGGTCGTGACCAGTGCGGCGGGACCCTCGTGGGCTTCCACCTCGTCCAGCGCGGCGTGGGTGGCGTCGATCCAGTCCGGATGGAAGCGGTTCTCGTTGTCCGTCTCGCCCTCGTTGCCGAGGTACAGGATGAATACGTCGCCGTCGCGATCGAGATAGGGCATGAGTGGAAGACTATCGCCTCATGGGAACGCCAGACGCCGCGGCCGCCGCGCTCGCCGCGCACACGAACTGCGCCGAACACTCGATCGCCGTCGTCCTCGGATCGGGGTGGAATGCCGCCGCCGACCGGTTCGGCGAATCACTCTGCACCGTCCCGATGGCCGATCTACCGGGGTTCACACCGCCGGCCGCCGCGGGTCACGCCGGAACGATCCGCTCCGTGGAGGTGGGCGGCAAGCGGATCCTCGTTCTGCTCGGCCGCACCCACGCCTACGAGGGCCATCCCTTGTCGTCCGTCGTGCACCCGGTGCGGACGGCCATTGCCGCCGGAGCGACGACCGTCATCCTGACGAACGCGGCCGGCGGAATCCGCGAGGACTTCACCGTCGGACAACCCGTGCTGATCAGCGATCACCTCAACCTCACGGCCCGGTCACCTCTCGTGGGCGCGGAGTTCGTGGACCTCGTCGACGCGTACGACCCCGCACTGCGGGCCCTCGCCCGCGACATCGACGGGTCGCTGACCGAAGGCGTCTACGCCGGGCTGCCGGGTCCGCACTACGAGACCCCCGCCGAGATCCGCATGCTGCGGACGATCGGTGCGGACCTCGTCGGCATGTCCACCGTCCACGAGACGATCGCGGCGCGGGCGCTCGGCGCCCGTGTCCTCGGGATCTCGATGGTGACGAATCTCGCGGCCGGCATCACCGGCGAGCACCTGAACCACGAGGAGGTCCTCGCCGCGGGCCGGGCGTCCGCCGACCGCATGGGCGGTCTTCTGCGAGAATTGGTGGAACGCTTGTGAACGATGCGATCGCGGACTGGATCGACGCCGATCCCGACCCCGAAACCCGGGCGGAACTCGCGAATCTCTCCGCCGACGAGCTCGCCGACCGTTTCGCCGCTCCGCTGAGTTTCGGGACCGCGGGTCTGCGCGGGCCGGTGCGGGCAGGCCCGAACGGCATGAACCTCGCCGTGGTGATCCGCACGACGGCCGGGCTGAGCGCGTGGCTGAAAGACCGGTGCCTGGGCGGCTCCACCGTCGTCGTCGGGCGCGACGCGCGGCACGGATCCGAGAAGTTCGCCGTCGCCGCGGCGGAAGTACTGGCGGCCGCGGGATTCTCGGTCGTCCTTCTCCCCCGCCCGCTCCCCACGCCGATCGTGGCGTTCGCGGTCCGCCGACTCCGCGCCGCGGCCGGCGTGCAGATCACCGCCTCCCACAACCCCGCCGCCGACAACGGGTACAAGGTCTACCTCGACGGCGGCGCCCAGTTGATCTCGCCGTCCGACCGGGAGATCGAAGCATCGATCACCCGGGTCGGGCCGGCGAACCTCGTGCCGCGCACCCCGGTGACATCGGCGTCCGAGGAACTCCTCGACCTCTACGTCGACCGGGTCGCATCCCTGCCGACGGGACGGTCGCGGACACTGCGCATCGCGCTCACCGCCATGCACGGCGTCGGCGGCGAGACCGCGGTCACCGCACTGAAATCCGCCGGATTCACCGACGTCCACACCGTCGCCGCGCAGTTCCACCCGGACCCGGACTTCCCGACCGTCGAGTTCCCCAATCCCGAGGAGCCGGGCGCCTCGGACGCCGTCCTCGCTCTCGCCGCGGAGGTCGGCGCCGACATCGCGCTGGCCCTCGACCCGGACGCCGACCGGTGCGCGGTCGGCGTGCGCGGACCGGACGGCTGGCGGATGCTCCGCGGCGACGAGACGGGCGTCCTGCTCGGCGAGCACGTCCTCGCGTCCGCCCCGGCCGATTCGCTCGTCGCGACGACGATCGTCTCGTCCGCTCTTCTCGGAAAGCTCGCCGAGGCCCGCGGCGCCCGCTTCGCCCGCACCCTCACCGGTTTCAAGTGGCTCGTCCGGGCCGGCGAGGGTCTCGTGTACGCGTACGAGGAAGCGATCGGTCACTGCGTCGACCCAGAGTCGGTGCGCGACAAGGACGGTATCTCCGCCGCGGTGGTGGCCGCCGATCTCGCCGCGACGCTGCGGGCAGAGGGGTCGACACTCCTCGACAGGCTGGACGACTACGCGCTCGAATTCGGGTTGCACGCCGGAGACCAGGTGTCGCGACGTGTCACCGACCTCTCGGACATCAGCGCGATGATGCGACGCCTGCGGTCGGAACTGCCTGCCGAACTGGCCGGCGAACCCGTCGAGGCCACGGATCTGGCGGAACTGCGGGGGCAATCCCGCACCGACGCGGTCGTTCTCGCGGGGTCCACCGTCCGGATGGTCGTGCGTCCCTCGGGAACCGAACCCAAGCTCAAGTGCTACCTGGAGGCGGTCGTCCCGGTGCCCGATCGATCGGCGCTACCCGCAGCCCGCGAGAGGGCCTCGACCCGGTTGAACCTGTTGCGCGAGTTCGCCGAAGCCCTGTAGCCGAGGAGTCAGCGCGGCCCGAACTGACGGTCCCCGGCGTCGCCGAGGCCGGGCACGATGAACGCGTCCTCGTTGAGCCCCTCGTCGACCGCAGCGGTGACGAGTCGCACGGGATGACCCGACGCCGAGAGGGCAGCAACACCTTCGGGCGCCGCCACGACGCACACGGCGGTGACGTCCGTGGCGCCGCGGGCGACGAGCAACTCGATCGTGTGCACCATCGAACCGCCGGTCGCGAGCATCGGGTCGAGGACGTACACCGGGATGCCGGACAGGTCCGCGGGGAGCGACTCGAGGTACGGCACCGGCAGATGCGTCTCCTCGTCCCGGGCCATGCCGACGAAACCGACTCGCGCCTGCGGGATCAGGCTGCTGGCCTGCTCGACCATGCCCAGTCCGGCGCGCAGGACGGGAACGAGTAACGGCGGATGGGTGAGCCGCACCCCGTCGGTCGTGGCGATGGGCGTGACCACGTCGAACGTCTGGACCGGAGCCTCGCGCATCGCCTCGTACACCAACATGTGTGTCAGCCTTCGCAAGGCGGCGCGAAATGTGGCATTGTCGCTGCGCGCATCGCGCATCGTTGTCAGGAGGACCGCTGCGAGCGGGTGGTCGACGACGTGCGTGTTCATGTTCGAAGAATAAGGGGGCGCGGGGCGAGATTTCGCAGGAGAGCGATTCTCGGCGCATCGGGGGTGGAACCGAATCGGTCTCACCTGCGTCCAATATGTTGACCGGTATCAAATCCGACTGGGGGGATGACGATGAACGACTTGAGGGCGGATACCGCGAGTATCGCCGAGTTCGCGGCCACGGCAGCGACCATGTCAGCGGAGATGCAGGCCGCAGGTCTCGGCGCCGCCGCCGCAGGGCCGCTCCTGCTCGGACCGGTCTTCGGGGTGATCGGCGGAGACTTCGTCGCCGCGTTCGGCGGGGCGCACGCCGCGCACCTGGCTTCCATCGAGAAACTGTCCGGCGTGCTCGGCGGGATCAGCGCGACCGCCCTCGCGAACGCCGCCGCGTATGAGGGCACCGAGGCCGCCATCACCGCCGCCCTCGCCGCGGATGCGGTCGGGCTGGAGGCCTGACCGTGGTCCCCATCGATCTCCTCACCCGACCGATCCTCGATCTGCTCGGGGCGTTCGGCAGCGGCCTTCTCCCCGCCGGCGGACCGGCCGACGCCCTGCGCGCGTCCTCGGTCGCCATCGACGCCGTGCACGACACCGGACGCACCGGCATCAGCTCCGTCTACGGCGACTGGCAGGGCAGGGGTGGCACGGGCGCGATCGTGAAGACCGAAGAGGCGCAGCGGGCGACGGTCGCGGTCTCCGATCGCGGCAACGACATGGCTGCCGTCGTCGCCGAGGCCTCCGAGATCGTCCGGGCCGGAATGCTCCAGCTGGAGGAGATCCTGCAGTCGTTCATCTCCCTCGCGGTCGCGGCCGGACCCGCCCTGGCCACCCCACCCGGTCAGGCGATGATCATCGCGGCGGCACTCGACCACCTCGGCAGGGCAACCGCGGTCGTCGCGAAGGTCCGGGCCGAACTCGGCGAGCAGACCGGCCGGATGGTCGCCCTCACACCGGCCGAAGACATCCCGGCCGCGCCCGCCGCCACCGCGCCCGCGAGCATGTCCGCGGCGAGCACGGTGCCCGCCTCCGCGGCCCCCGTCGCACCCGCGGGCTCCGACGCGGTGAGCCGCGCGGCCTCCGGGTTCGCGAGTTCCTCGGGCGCGTCGCCGATGTCCGGTCTGACCGGCATCGCCGCCCCGGCCGCGCGCTCGTCGGGCGGACGCGGCTCGGGCGGATCCCGCGCGGATTCCCTCACCGGCAGGTCCGGAGGTGCCGGTCACGGGCCATCCTCCTCGGACTCCGCACACGGCGGCGAGGGCGTCGAAGTGGTCCTGCCCGACGGCAGCACCGTCGTCGCCCCCAACAAGGAAGCGGCCGACGCCGTCCGCAACGCGCTGTCGCAGCAGGGTGTCCCGTATGTCTGGGGCGGGACGTCGCCCGGCGAGGGCCTCGACTGCAGCGGACTGACGCAGTGGGCGTACGGCGAAGCGGGCGTGGGTCTTCCGCGTCTGGCGCAGGAGCAGAACGTCGGCACCGCGGTCGACCCGGGCGACCTCATGCCCGGCGACCTCGCCGTCTGGGACGGCCACGTGGCCATGGTGATCGGCAACGGCCAGCTCGTCGAGGCCGGCGATCCCGTGCAGGTCGGTCCGATTCGAACCAGCAACAGCGGCATGGGCTTCTACGGCTTCTACCGCCCCACGGAATGACAGGAATCATGTTTCCCCCCACCCCACCCCCGGCCGGGACCACGGCCGCAGTGAGTAACCGCTCCGGCACCGTTTCGGTCCGGACCACCGAGCAGGGCCTGCCGCTCGAACTCCGCATCGATCCGCGCGAACTCCGGTACGGCGGTCAGCGGCTCGCGGACGAGATCCTGACGCTCTGCAGGCGCTCGGCCATGGAGGCCGGGGCGCGGCGACGCGACGAACTCGCCCGTGACGGCATGCCCGCCGAGATCCTCGACAAGCTCGGTCTGCCCACCCGCGCCGACGTCGCCGCCGCGCAGGCGATCGAGGACGAGGAAGAACCCATCCCGACGAGCTGGATGCGACCACTGTGAGCGAACACGACATGGATGCGATCGTCGGGCGGGCCACCGAACAGGTGAATCTGCTCGAGGAGGCCCTCGCCGGACTTCAGGCGATCAAGGCGCGCGCGTCGAGCGAGTCCGATCAGGTCACGGCCGAGGTCGACGGGAACGGCACGCTGACCGGTCTCTGGATGGACGACTCCATCTCGACGCTCGACGCCCGCACACTCGCGACGATGATCACGAACACCACCCAGGAGGCCGCCCGGCTCGCTACCGAACAGCGCACCCGGGTCATGACGACGCTGCAGGACGGGTTCGGGAAGGTGTGACCGTCACTCCCCGGCGAAGTCGATCGCGTACCGCTCGAAGTTCAGCAGCCGTCCGTCGACCGACCAGACGCCGCGGCGATGATGGGTGTTGTCGGCGCAGCAGCCTTCCATCGCCGCCCACCCGTCCCCGCGGAGCGGCGGGCCGATCACCGGGACCGTCCCGTCGAAGAACGGGACGGTCACCGAGGTGCCGAGGGTGGCAGGCACGGGAACGCCGGATTCGTCGACCATGCCCGCGAGGCCGGGAATCGGCTGATCCGGCGGCGGCGTCTCCAGCGCACGGACCGAAACCGTCGCCTTCACCCTAGCCGGCACCGGGGTCGCCTCGTCCATGGCGACGTCGACGAAGAAGACACCGAGCTGGGCCGGTTGCAGGCGATCGGTCGGGGTCGCGTTGTCACCCACGAGGTTCATGTTCGCCGCGACAGTCGCCGCGCACATTCCCGGCACTGCGATCGAGGAGACGAACGACCGTCGCCGTCGGGGTCTTCGAGTTACCTCGCCGATCCGGAACATGCACCCTCCGCGAACGACTCGACGCACAGTGAACGTCATGGTAGGGCTCCGATACGCGCCGTTCGCCCCGTGTGACCGACCAGGTCGCGGCTGCTGCGACACGGCGGCGACGGGCGCCGGAAACGGTCCGCACACAGCCCGGGTATAACTTTGGCCGCGGGGTCGATAGGCTTCGCGCCATGGCTGGAGACATCGTCCCGATCGAACTCGGTCTCACCGACGGCGACCTCGTGACACTGTGGGCACCACGGTGGCGTGAGGGCGACGACGAGTGGGAAGCATTCCTTGGTCACGAGGAAGACCTCTATGGGTTCGAATCAGTGGCAGAACTCGCTGCCTTCATCCGCACGAACACGGACAACGATCTCGTCGAGCACCCTGCCTGGAGTGTGGTGTCCGGACTGTCCGCCGCCGAGCTCGAGCCCGACGAGAACTTCTGCTTCGATCTGATCGGGGTGCCGGAACTGGCGGCGAGCGACCCCGAGGCCCTCGTCGTGAGCGAACTCGAAGACACGCTCAACATGGTGCGCAACATCGGTGAGGTCTGCGAGCTGGACGCGGTCACCAAGTTCTTCAACGCGAATCCCATTCTCGGCGCGCTGCCCGCAGGCGCCAGCGCATTCGAGGGCCGCGAGGGCGAGGAGCTGTGGGCCCAGATCGGCACCGCCATCGCGAAGGGCTGGGATGACGTCCTCGACGCCGTCGACAACATCGTCGCCACCCCCGAGGTGGACGCCGAGGCCGTAGCCGTCGCCGAGGCCGAACTGGTGGCCGCCGACGAGAACACCGTCGACGTGGACGACGTGGCCGAAGAGGCGGAGGAAGACGAGGAGTTCGTCGCACTCGACCTCGATACCGAGGACGAGGAGGAGGACGACTCGTTCTGGGGTGCGGTGGGTGTCGACCCCGTCAAGATCATCACGTCCGGGGAGACCTACTTCACCCTCCGCTGCTACCTCGACGACGACGCGATCTTCCTCGGGCGTGACGGCACGATCTTCGTCTTCGCGTCCGAACGCGCGCTGGCCCGCTACCTTGCCGACAACCATGAGCACGCCCTCGCGCAGGTCAGCACGTACGAGGAGATCCAGGTGGCGGCCGTCGACGGGTCGCTCGAGGTCGAGGTCACCGACGAGAACGTGTACGTCCTGCCCGGTCTCGCCGACGACCTGGCCGCGGGCCCGGAGTCCGTCGACGCCGACCAGCTCGACCTCGCCGTCGAATTGTTCACCGATGCAGCCGATTTCGCAGACGACGATTCGGTGGAAACCGCACTCGCGACGTCCGAGCCGCTGGGCTGGTACGTCTCGTTCGTCCTCAACCCGGATCCGACGCGGATGGCGCCCAGCGCACCGTTCGACGCCGAAGCCGAGGCGTGGCGGACGCTCGAGCGGGAGTTCGAGGCCCGCCTGCGGACGGTGTGAGCGCCCGCCCCCGGGGCGCTCAGCCCACCAGCACGGCGAATCCCGGCTTGATCACCTCGTCGATCAACTGCAGCCGCTGATCGAACGGGATGAAGGCCGATTTCATGGCGTTGATGGTGTAGCGCTCGAGATCCGTCCAGCCGTAACCGAACGTCTCGACGAGGCGGAGCATCTCCTGGCTCATACTGGTGTCGCTCATCAGCCGATTGTCGGTGTTGACGGTCACCCGGAACCGCAGCCGGGCGAGCAGGTCGAACGGATGATTCTCGAGTGCGTCCACGGCCCCGGTCTGGACGTTGGAACTGGGGCACAATTCCAGGGGAATCCTCTTGTCCCGCACATAGTTCGCGAGCGCGCCCAGCACCGGGACGCCGTCGTCGCCGATCGTGATGTCGTCGGTGATCCGGACCCCGTGTCCGAGCCGGTCCGTCCCGCAGAACGCGATGGCCTCGTGAATGGACGGCAAACCGAACGCCTCACCCGCGTGAATGGTGAAGTGTGCATTGCTGCCCCGCATGTACTCGAAGGCGTCGAGGTGGCGGCTGGGCGGATTCCCGGCCTCGGCGCCGGCGATGTCGAACCCGACGACACCGCGGTCCCGGAACCGGATCGCCAGTTCCGCGATTTCCCGGGACCGTGCCGCGTGCCGCATCGCGGTGAGCAGGACGCCGATCCGGATGTTCTGACCGCGCACTTCCGCCGCCGACTCCCCGGCCTCGAATCCGAGCAGGACCTGTTCCACCACCTCGTCCAGGGTCAGCCCCTCTTCGAGGTGCTGCTCCGGGGCGAACCTGACCTCGGCGTAGACCACCCCGTCGCCGGCGAGGTCCTCGGCGCATTCGCGGGCGACGCGTTCGAGCCCTGCGGGTGTCTGCATGACCGCGACCGTGTGGGCGAACGTCTCGAGGTATCTCTCGAGCGAACCGCTGTCGGCGGCCTCCCGGAACCACGTGGCGAGCGCGGGCGCGGTGTCGGCGGGCAGCGCGTCGTAGCCGCAGTCGCGGGCGAGTTCGAGGACCGTCTCGGGCCGGAGACCTCCGTCGAGATGGTCGTGCAGCAACACCTTCGGCGCTCGGCGCAGGGCCGACAGATCCAGTGCGGTCATGCGTCGACGTTAGCGTGAGGGATCCTCTATCCGCTCGATGACGAGCGGCGTGGCCACCGACGGCGCGTCGGCCACGACGGTCCAGGCTTCGGAAAGTGCGGCTTTCGCCGCGGCGAACCGTTCGGGCGTGTCGGTGTGCAGCGTGACGAGCGGGGTGCCCACCGACACCGTCTCCCCCGGCTTCGCGTGCAACTCGATGCCCGCCCCCGCCTGCACCGGCTCGCCCTGTCGCGCCCGACCCGCGCCGAGCCGCCATGCGGCGAGCCCGACCGCCATGGCGTCGAGACCGCACACCACCCCGTCCGACTCGGACAGCAGCACCTCGGTGTGCCGGGCCGTCGGCAGAGGCGCGTCGGGGTCGCCGCCCTGGGCGGCGATCATCCTCCGCCAGCGATCCATGGCGGACCCGTCCCGCAGTTTGTCGGCGGGGTCGACACCGTCGATTCCGGCCGCCTTCAACATTTCTCGCGCGAGCTCGAGAGTGAGTTCCACGACGTCGGACGGGCCACCCCCGGCGAGCACCTCCAACGATTCCCGCACCTCCAGCGCATTGCCCGCCGTGTGGCCGAGTGGCGCGTCCATCGCCGTGAGCAACGCCATGGTCCGCACTCCGGCGTCGTTCCCGAGGTCGACCATCGTCTGGGCGAGTTCGCGCGCGTCGTCGAGCTTCTTCATGAACGCACCCGACCCGACCTTGACGTCGAGCACGAGCGCGCCGGTGCCCTCGGCGATCTTCTTGCTCATGATCGAGCTGGCGATGAGGGGAATCGACTCGACCGTCCCGGTGACATCGCGGAGCGCGTACAACCGCCGGTCCGCCGGTGCCAGGTCCGAGCCCGCGGCGCACACGACGGCTCCGACGGCGGGATCGGACAGGATCTCGGCCATCTCGGAGGTGTCGAGGTCGGCGCGCCAGCCGGGGATCGACTCGAGCTTGTCGAGGGTTCCGCCGGTGTGACCCAGCCCGCGTCCCGACAGTTGCGGTACCGCGGCGCCGCACGCGGCGACCAGCGGCGCGAGCGGGAGCGTGATCTTGTCGCCGACACCACCCGTCGAGTGCTTGTCCACGGTGGGGCGGCCGAGGTGGGTGAAGTCGAGGCGGCGACCGGACGAGATCATCGCCGTGGTCCAGCGGCTCACCTCCTCGCGCGTCATCCCGCGGAAGTAGATCGCCATGGCCAGCGCCGACATCTGCTCGTCGGCCACGACTCCCCGGGTGAATGCCTCGACCACCCAGTCGATCTCTGCACCGGACAGTTCCCTACCGTCGCGCTTGGCGGCGATGATCGACGAGGCGTCATGCATGGCTGATTCTCCCCTTCTCCTCCGGACCGAAAGCGTCCGGCAGCAGCTGTTCCAATGGGCGCACGCCGGCCCGGTGGTCGACGAGCAGTGCGGGGCCGCCGTGCTCGAAGAGAATCTGCCGGCAGCGTCCGCACGGCATGAGTATGTCGCCACTCGCGTCACAGCAGGTGAAGGCGATTAATCGCCCGCCACCTCCGGCAAATAAGTTACCGACCAGTACACACTCGGCGCAGAGCCCCAACCCGTATGAGACATTTTCCACATTGCATCCGACGACGATTCGTCCATCGTCCACCAGCGCCGCCGCTCCCACCGCGAAGCCCGAGTAGGGCGCGTAGGCCCGGCCCATCACCTCATGCGCGTTGGCGCGCAACAGTTTCCAATCGATCTCGACCATAGTTTCCCATCCAATCACGTGGGCTGAATGGATGCAGAGATTCGCCCGCGACGACCCAGTTCGTATTGGAGAGGCAAACCTAACTTCATTTGCGGGGGGCGTACGAACCCCGACTCGAATTAGTTCCCCCGTTTCCGTTGGGTTTAGAGTTCAGAGAAGTCGGTTCAGGATCACGTCGGGTCCCTAGTTGTGGTATGTCCGCAACGCTGCGCAGACTCGACACGTCCACCAATGACGTTGGAGGCACAGCACTCGATGAGTACTACGACTGAAGCCGCTCCGGCCAAGGAGCGCACACGGTCGCTTTACCGGGGCGACCCCGGAATGTGGTCCTGGGTTTTGCACCGGATCACAGGCGTAATGACGTTCTTCTTCCTATTCGTGCACGTGCTGGATACCGCGCTGGTGCGCGTGAATCCCGACACGTACGACAGTGTCATCGAGACCTACAAGAACCCGATCGTCGGGCTCATGGAGCTCGCGCTCGTCGCCGCGGTGCTGTACCACGCACTGAACGGTGTCCGGGTGATGCTGGTGGACTTCTGGTCCAAGGGACCGCAGTACCAGCGCCTGATGCTCTGGGTAATCCTCGCGATCTGGTTCCTGGTGATGATCCCGGGCGCCGGCCGCATCTTCTACAACATGTTTGCGGGGCACTGACATGACGACAGAAGCCAAGAGTCTCGGCAAGACCTACGACCGTCCCGCCAGCCTGGACAACCCGCGCTCTCCGCGCCGGACCTCGAAGAACAACTTCGAGCTGTACGCCTGGCTGTTCATGCGGTTCTCCGGACTCGCACTGATCTTCCTCGTGCTCGGCCACCTCTTCATCATGCTGATGCTCGACGACGGTGTGCACCGCATCAACTTCGCGTTCGTCGCAGGCCGCTGGTCCAGCCCGTTCTGGCAGTTCTGGGACCTCACCATGCTGTGGCTTGCCCAGCTGCACGGCGGAAACGGACTCCGCACGGTCATCGCGGACTACTCCCGCAAGGACTCCACGCGCTTCTGGCTGACCACGATCCTCGTTCTCTCGATGATCCTGATCATGGGCCTCGGCACGTACGTCATCTTCACCTTCGACCCCAATATCTCGGCGAGCTAGGGGAGCACAGACTTCATGCAGGAACACCGTTATGACGTGGTCATCGTCGGCGCCGGCGGCGCCGGCATGCGCGCAGCGATCGAGGCCGGTCCCCGCGCCCGCACCGCGGTACTGACCAAGCTCTACCCCACCCGCAGCCACACCGGCGCGGCCCAGGGCGGCATGTGCGCCGCGCTGGCGAACGTGGAGGAAGACAACTGGGAGTGGCACACCTTCGACACGGTCAAGGGCGGCGACTACCTCGCCGACCAGGACGCCGTCGAGATCATGGCCAAGGAGGCCATCGACGCGGTGCTCGACCTCGAGAAGATGGGTCTGCCGTTCAACCGCACGCCCGAGGGCAAGATCGACCAGCGTCGTTTCGGTGGTCACACCCGCGATCACGGTAAGGCCCCCGTGCGCCGCGCATGTTATGCCGCGGACCGCACCGGTCACATGATCCTGCAGACGCTCTACCAGAACTGCGTCAAGCACGACGTCGAGTTCTTCAACGAGTTCTACGCCCTCGACATCGCGATCACCGAGACGGAGAACGGCCCGGTCGCCACCGGCGTCATCGCCTACGAGCTGGCCACCGGCGAGATCCACGTCTTCCACGCGAAGTCCATCGTGTTCGCCACCGGCGGCTCGGGACGCATGTACAAGACGACGTCCAACGCGCACACCCTCACCGGTGACGGCATGGGCATCATCTTCCGCAAGGGCCTTCCGCTGGAGGACATGGAATTCCACCAGTTCCATCCCACAGGCCTGGCCGGACTCGGCATCCTCATCTCCGAGGCCGTGCGCGGTGAGGGCGGCATCCTCCGTAACGCCGACGGCGAACGGTTCATGGAGCGCTACGCCCCCACCATCAAGGACCTCGCCCCCCGTGACATCGTCGCGCGGTCGATGGTCCTCGAGGTCCTCGAGGGACGCGGCGCGGGACCGAACAAGGACTACGTCTACATCGACGTGACCCACATCCCCGAGGAAGTCCTCGACGAGAAGCTCCCCGACATCATGGAGTTCTCCCGCACCTACCTCGGTGTGGACCCGGTGAAGGAACCGGTGCCGGTGTACCCCACCTGCCACTACGTCATGGGCGGCATCCCCACCCGGATCAACGGTGAGGTCCTGCGCAACAACGACGAGATCGTCCAGGGCCTGTACGCCGCCGGCGAGTGCGCCTGCGTCTCCGTCCACGGCGCGAACCGTCTCGGCACCAACTCGCTGCTCGACATCAACGTCTTCGGACGCCGCGCCGGCATCGCCGCCGCCGAGCACGCCAACAACAGCGAGTTCGTCGACATGCCCGAGGCGCCCGAGAAGATGGTCGACGACTGGATGGCCACCATCCTGTCGGACCACGGTCACGAGCGTGTCGCGGACATCCGCAGCGAGCTGCAGCAGTCCATGGACAACAACGCCTCGGTGTTCCGTACCGAAGAGCGCCTCACCCAGGCCCTCGAGGACGTGCGCGCCCTCAAGGAGCGCTACAACCACATCACGGTGCAGGACAAGGGCAAGCGCTACAACAGCGACCTGCTCGAGGCCGTCGAGCTCGGCTTCCTCCTCGAAATGGCGGAGGTCACCGTCGTCGGCGCGCTGAACCGCAAGGAATCGCGCGGCGGCCACGCCCGCGAGGACTACCCGGACCGCAACGACGCCGAGTACATGAAGCACACGATGGCATACAAGGAGGGCGACGGCCTGCTCTCCGACATCCGTCTCGACTACAAGCCGGTAGTCCAGACCCGCTACGAGCCGATGGAGCGTAAGTACTGATGAGCGCACCTGCAGTCGACAAGAGCGAGAACAAGTCGGATCTCCCTCCCGTGCCCGAGGGCGCCGTCATGGTCACCCTCAAGATCGCGCGGATGAACCCGGAGTCCGGCGAGGGCCAGCACTGGGACAGCTTCCAGGTTCCGGCTCTGCCGACGGACCGCATGCTGAACCTGCTCCTGTACGTGAAGGGCTACCTCGACGGCACCCTGACGTTCCGCCGCAGTTGCGCCCACGGCGTGTGCGGTTCGGACGCGATGCGGATCAACGGCGTCAACCGTCTGGCCTGCAAGCTCCTCATGAAGGACATGCTGCCCAAGGACGGCAAGCCGGTCACGATCACCGTCGAGCCCATCAAGGGCCTGCCGGTGGAGAAGGACCTCGTCGTCGACATGGAGCCCTTCTTCGACGCGTTCCGCGCCGTGAAGCCGTTCCTCATCACCACCGGCAACGAGCCCACCCGTGAGCGCATCCAGTCGCAGCACGACCGGGCACGTTTCGACGACACCACCAAGTGCATCCTGTGCGCCTGCTGCACCACGTCGTGCCCGGTGTACTGGAGCGACGGCAGCTACTTCGGTCCCGCCGCCATCGTCAACGCTCACCGGTTCATCTTCGACAGCCGTGACGAGGGTGCGTCGGAGCGTCTCGACATCCTCAACGACAAGGACGGTGTCTGGCGTTGCCGGACCACGTTCAACTGCACCGACGCGTGCCCCCGTGGCATCCAGGTGACGAAGGCGATTCAGGAAGTCAAGCGCGCGCTGCTCTTCGCACGCTGACCCCAGGTCTGCCGAGCACGTTCCAGGGCGCCCCCGACCACACCGGCCGGGGGCGCCCTGCGTCGTGTCCAACCTCACTGTCCGAGCGGTCCCGCGGTGAAATCTCCGCGCTAGTGTCGAGAACAGATGCTCCCGACGGACAGCGAGGTTCACCCATGGCGCAGTCGCCCAGTCCCGCAGTGGTCACGGTCACCGGAGCGGCAGGCAGCATCGGCTACGCGGCGCTGTTCCGGATCGCCGCAGGCGAGATGCTCGGCCCCGACACCCCGATTCGGCTGCGGCTCTTGGAGATTCCGTCCGCCGTGTCCGCCGCCGAAGGTACCGCGATGGAGCTCGACGACAGCGCCTTCCCCCTGCTCCGCGACATCGAGGTCCACGACGACCCGAAGCGGGGCTTCGACGGCACCGACGTGGCGCTCCTCATCGGGTCACGTCCCCGGTCCAAGGGTATGGAGCGTGGCGACCTGCTGGCCGCGAACGGGCAGATCTTCACCGTGCAGGGCCGGGCGATCAACCAGGTTGCCGCGGACGGAGTCCGGGTGCTGGTCGTGGGCAACCCGGCCAACACCAACGCGCTGGTCGCCGCGAACAACGCCCCCGACATCCCTGCCGAGCGATTCACGGCGCTGACCCGGCTCGACCACAACCGCGCGATCGCCCAGCTGGCACGGCACTCCGGCGCCGCGGTGAAGGACATCAGCCGCGTCGCGATCTGGGGCAACCACTCGAGCAGCCAGTACCCCGACATCTTCCATGCGAGGGTCGGCGACCGGTCCGGTGCCGAGTTCGCCGCCGACCGCGAATGGCTCACCGGCGACTTCATTCCCACGGTCGCGAACCGTGGCAGCGCGATCATCGAGGCTCGCGGCGCATCCTCCGCGGCCTCCGCCGCCAACGCCGCGATCGACCACGTGCACGACTGGGTGCTCGGCACCCCCGAGGACGACTGGACGTCCGTGGCGCTGCCCTCCACCGGCGCGTACGGCGTGCCGGAGGGACTGGTGAGCTCGTTCCCGGTTCGCTCGGTCGGCGGGTCGTGGCAGATCGTGGACGGGCTGGAGATCGACGATTTCTCGCGGAAGCGGATCGACGCGTCGGTCGCGGAACTCGAATCCGAGCGCGACGCCGTCCGGGGTATGGGTTTCATCTGATCCGGCGTCCGTCTCCCGGAACGGTCGCGCGGACGTCACGAAATCGTGTCGACACGTGTCCGTTTTCGGAAGTCGGCCGGTCGTCGCATACGCTGCCTCTTCGATGATGTGGCGTCGAGTGTGTACCGCGGTCGTGTCCGGAACCCTGCTGGCCGGACTCTCGGTGAGTGCTGCCGGGGCGATTCCGCCTGCAGTGCCCTCCTCCCCCACCGCCACACCGTTCACTACCCCGAACACCGACAACTGCCCCAACAGGTCGGCCCCCGCGCCTGCGATCGACCTGTCCGAGGTACCCCAGCCGGGTGATCCGACCCCGAGCGCCGTGTCGGTGCCCGACGAGCCGGTGGGCGGGTCGAAGCTGGCCGAGTGCGGGGTGATCCTTCCCGACGATGCGCCCGCGGTGCCCGCCGACATCGCGGCGTCCGGCTGGGTGGTCGCGGACATCGACACCGGCGACGTGCTTGCGGCGAAGGACCCGCACGGCCGGTACCGGCCGGCGAGCACCATCAAGATGCTGCTGGCTCTCGTGGCGCTGGGCGAACTGGATCTCGACAAGACCGTGACCGCCACCGCCGAGGACGCTGCGGTGGAGGGCAGCGCGGTCGGGATCGGCAAGAACGGTCAGTACACGAACCGGCAGCTGATGCAGGGCCTGGTGATGGCGTCGGGGAACGACGCCGCCCACCTCCTCGCCCGGCAACTCGGCGGCGACGCCGCCACGGTCGACAAGATGAACCACCTCGCCGACACCCTCGGCGCGCACGACACGCGGACCGCGACGCCGTCGGGGCTCGACGGCCCCGGCATGAGCAGCTCGCCGTTCGACCTCGCGCTCATCTTCCACACCGCGATGAAGAACCCGACGTTCGCGGAGCTGATCTCGACCGAGACGGTGCAGTTCCCGGGCTTCCCGAAGGACCCGGCGATCCCGGACGATCAGGACCGGCCCCCGTTCGCACTGGCCAACGACAATCAGCTGCTCTACAACTACGACGGCGCGCTGGGCGGCAAGACCGGATTCACCGACGACGCCCGCCACACGTACGTCGGCGGCGCCGATCACGACGGTCGCCGCCTGATGGTGACGTTGATGGGCGCCGAGGCCCAGCCGATCCGGCCGTGGGAACAGGCGGCTCGACTGCTGGACTACGGTTTCGCCCTCGACCGCGACGCCCAGGTGGGGTCACTCGAGGACCTGTATCCGGCCGACGAGGGCGCTGCGGCGGTGCTTGCCGCACCGCCGCAACAGGATTCGGCCGCTGCGACGAGTTCCGTCGTCGCGTCGGGTTCCGACCACCCCGACAACACGCTGGCCCTGCGGGCGGGTGTGGGGATCGTCGGGGCGGCCGTCGTCCTGGTGCTGGTGCTCTGCGCACGCCGGCTGTCCCGCAGGCGCTGACGGGCAGCGGCCGTCTCAGCGTTTGTTGCGGGTCAGCAGTCCGGACAACCCGAGCGCCGCGACGGCGCCCACACCCACCAGGGCGAGTCCCCCACGCACGCCCGGCCCCTCGTGCACCTCGATCCGGGGGTTGATGACGGCCGGATCCGGCGGCGGCACATAGGCGAGCGCGAGGCTGGCGCGGGTGGTCGCGGCCCACGCCGTCGAGAAGAGCAGCATCCGGCACGTCAGGTAGATGAATACGAGCAGACCGATGATCGGGCCGAACGCCACACCGGCGGGACCCGCAGTGACGGCCGAGAGGTAGATGGCACCGACCTGCTTGAAGATCTCGAACACCACGGCCGCGAGCAGGGCCGCCTTGAGCGCACTGCGGAATGTCACGGGCTCTCGCGGCAGTCGGGCGATCACCCAGGCGAACACCGCCCACGTCGCGACCAGCGACACGACGGTCGACAGCGCTCGCAACCCGGCGTCGATCCCGGTCACGTCGTCGAGGTTGAGCACCTCGACGACCGTTCGAGCCACCGGACCGCTGCTCAGCGCGGAGGATCCCAGAGAGACCACCATCGCCAGACCCAGCCCGAGCAGCGCGGCCGCGTCGCCCAGCTTGGTCCGGACGAATCCCTTCGACTCACGCTGGCTCTCCCACATCGCCGTCAGCGCGTCGCGCAGGTTCGCCATCCACCCGAGTCCCGCGTACGCGGCACCGAGCAGACCGAGAACACCCACGCTGGCACGGGACGCGATCGCCGAATCGATGACCGTGTTGAGCGTGTCACCCAGACTTCCGGGAACGTTCTTGGTGATGCTGTCCTGCAGTTCCTGCAGCAATTCCGGCTGACCGGCCAGGACGAAACCGGCGATGGCGAACGCGACCATCAGGATCGGAATCAGTGCGAGCACACTGAAATACGTGATCCCCGCCGCGTAATAGTCGCCCTTCTGCTGCTGGTACCGCTGTGCGGCCCGCATCAGATGGTCGAACCAGGGGCGCGCTGCCCGCTGCTTGTCGAGAAAACTCGGTTCGTCAGCCACAGTGCTCATCCCTTCGGTGTCAGAAACCCAACCTTCTCGTACACGGCCGCCAGAGTCTGCGACGACACCTCACGGGCGCGGTGAGCACCGGCGGCGATGATCCGATCGAGTTCTGCCTCGTCCGCGAGGTACCCCTCCACCTTCGCTTTCAACGGTGTCACGAACTCGGCGAGGACATCGGCCGTATCGGTTTTCAGGTCGCCGTACCCCTTGCCCTCGTACCCGGCCACCAACGTCTCGACCGGAGTCCCGGACAGTGCGGACTGGATGGTGAGCAGGTTGCTCACACCGGGCTTGGCCTGCGGGTCGTAGCGGATCTCCCGCTCGTTGTCGGTGACCGCGGACTTGATCTTCTTCGCCGACACCTTCGGGTCGTCGAGGAGGTTGATCAGGCCGGCGGGGCTCGGCCCGGACTTGCTCATCTTCGACGTCGGATCCTGCAGGTCGTAGATCTTGGCGGTGCCCTTGATGATCTGGGCCTCGGGAATCACGAACGCCTTCCCGAACCGGGTGTTGAACCGCTGAGCGAGGTCACGGGCCAGTTCGAGATGCTGACGCTGGTCCTCGCCGACGGGGACCCGCTGCGGGCGGTAGAGCAGGATGTCGGCAGCCATCAGCACCGGATACGTGAACAGGCCGACGCTCGCGTTCTCACTGCCTTGTTTCGCCGACTTGTCCTTGAATTGCGTCATCCGGCTCGCTTCACCGAAACCGGTGATGCAGTTGAGGACCCACGCCAGCTGCGCGTGCTCGGGCACCTGGCTCTGCACGAACAGCGTGGCACGGTCGGGGTCGATTCCGAGCGCCAGCAGCTGCGCCGCCGCGATCTTCGTACGACGGCGCAGCTCCTTCGGGTCCTGCGCCACCGTGATCGCGTGCAGGTCCGGGATGAAGTAGAACGCGTCGAAGTCGTCCTGCAGAGGCACCCACTGTTGCAGGGCACCCAGGAGGTTGCCGAGGTGGAACGAGTCGGCGGTGGGCTGGATGCCGGAGAGCACCCGCGGTTTCACGGTGGGCTTCTGAGCTGCAGGGGTCGACATGAGTACTGATCTTTTCACGTGCGCCCGTGACGACACGAATCAGATACCGGCCGTCACCGGTACTGGACGGTGACCGGCGCGTGGTCGGACCACCGCTGGTCGTAGGTTTCGGCGCGCTCGACGACGGCCTGCTTGGCCCGCTCCGCCAGTTCCCGGGTGGCGATCTGGTAGTCGATGCGCCAGCCGGAGTCGTTGTCGAACGCCTTCCCGCGGTACGACCACCACGAGTACGGTCCGGCGACGTCGGGATTCAGCTGCCGGACCACGTCGGTCCAGTACGCGTCTTCGGCGAACAGGGCCCCGAGCCACTCCCGCTCGTTCGGGAGAAATCCGGAGTTCTTCTTGTTGGTCTTCCAGTTCTTCAGGTCGAGTTCGGTGTGGGCAATGTTCCAGTCGCCGCAGACCACGACGTGCCGGCCCGCCGTGACGGCGGCCGCTGCGGTGTCGGTGAGGTACCGGGCGAAGGAGTCCATGAACCGCTCCTTCTCCTCCTGCCGGGGTGTCTGGGCCTCCCCGGAGGGCAGGTAGAGGCTCGCGACGGTCAGGTCGTCGAAGTCGGCCTCGAGGTAGCGGCCCGCGGTCGCGAACTCGTCGTCACCGTGGCCGACGCGGAAGGCGTCGGCAGGTTTCCGGGACAGGATCGCGACGCCGTTGCGCCCCTTCGACGACGGCTCCGCGGACACCAGGTTCCATCCGCCCTCCAGGGCGGGTGCGAGCGTCTCGGCCAGCTGCTCGTCGGACGCCCGCGTCTCCTGCAGGCAGACGACATCGGCCTCCGTGCGCTCGATCCACTCGGTGAGCCCCTTGCGGGCGGCGGCGCGCACGCCGTTGACATTGACGGTGGTGATGATGTGTGGCACGGCAAGCACCGTAGCGGACGCGTACGACAGCGCGGCTACCGAGACGAACGGGCGCTGCGGCGTTCCATCGCGACCGCCACGGTGAGGACAACGAGTCCCGCCACGGCGAGCAGCGCACCGACCGCGGCGGGCGCGGTGTAGCCGTAGCCGGCGGCGATCACGACACCACCGATCCACGCCCCGAACGCGTTCGCGATGTTGAGGGCCGCGTGGTTGAGCGAGGCGGCGAGGGTCTGGGCGTCGGCGGCGACGTCCATCAGCCGGGTCTGCAGTCCGGGCACCATCGACGCACCCGCCGCACCGACGAAGAACACCAGCAGCAGCGCCGTGTACGGGTTGTGGGAGGCGATCACGAAGATGCCGAGCAACACCCCGAGTGCCGTCATCGATACGAACAGACCGGGAATCAGCGCCCGGTCGGCGAGCCGGCCGCCGATCAGATTGCCCGCGACCATTCCCAGGCCGTAGATCATCAGGGCCAGCGGCACCAGCGACCGCGACAGCCCGGCGACGTCGGTGAGCGTCGTGCTGATGTACGTGTAGACGGCGAACATGCCACCGAATCCGACCATGCCGATGATCAGCGTCATCCACACCTGCGCGCGGCGCAGGGCACCGAGTTCGGTGAGGGGATTCGACATCCGCATGGCGGCGAGCGCGGGCACCCACGACCAGATCGCGCCCAGTGTCACCACACCGATCACCGCCACGAGCGCGAAGGCGCTGCGCCAGCCGAGCGTCTGGCCCAGCCACGAGGCGACCGGAACGCCGACGACGTTGGCCACCGACAGCCCCATCATGACGAGAGCGACCGCCCTGGCCCGCTGGCCGCGGTCCGCGAGGTGCGCCGCCACGAGGGCCGCGACACCGAAGTAGGCGCCGTGCGGGAGGCCCGCCCCGAACCGCGCGGCCATCAGCACGCCGTAGTTCGGCGCGAACACGGTGGCGGCGTTACCGATCGTGAACGCCGCCATCAACGCGATCAGCAGCGTCTTGCGGGGCACCCGCGCGGTCAGTGCCGCGATGAGGGGCGCGCCCACGACCACACCCAGCGCGTACGCCGAGATGACGTGCCCGGCCGTCGGCTCGGTGATCCCCAGACTCGACGCCATCTCGGGCAGCAGTCCCATCGCCACGAACTCGGTGGTCCCGATCCCGAAGCCACCGAGCGCGAGCGCGATCATGGCGAGCTTGCGGACGGACGGATGTTGCGCGATGACACCGAGGTGCTCGGGGCGGACGGGGGCGGAAGTGCTCACAGAAGAACTTTCGACTAGGCAGAGATACGGCTACGCGGCGCACGGCGCCTCGTTGCGCAACGACCCACATCGAAATTCTCTTCCCCGGATTCCGCCTTTCGCGCCTCGAGCGACCGTGAGATGACTCACCCGGGCCCCGGAGACGGCGAACGGGACGCCCCCGTGAGGGGACGTCCCGTTCGTAGCGCTGCGGCTCGGTGCCTACTGCTCGGCGATGGCCTTCTGGAGGTTGATGTCCAGCGCACCGAGGAACTCCTCGGTGGTCAGGTAGCCCTGGTCGCCGCCGACCAGCATCGCGAGGTCCTTCGTCATCTGGCCACCCTCGACGGTCTTGATGACCACGTCTTCGAGCTTCTGGGCGAAGCCGATGACGTCGGGGGTGTTGTCCAGCTTGCCGCGGTGCTCGAGTCCACGGGTCCACGCGAAGATCGACGCGATGGGGTTGGTGGACGTCGGCTTGCCCTGCTGGTGCTGACGGAAGTGACGCGTCACGGTGCCGTGCGCGGCCTCGGCCTCACACGTCTTTCCGTCCGGGGTCAGCAGCACGGAAGTCATGAGGCCGAGCGATCCGAAGCCCTGCGCGACGGTGTCGGACTGGACGTCGCCGTCGTAGTTCTTGCAGGCCCAGACGTAGCCGCCCTCCCACTTGAGCGCCGACGCGACCATGTCGTCGATGAGGCGGTGCTCGTAGGTGAGTCCGGCCGCGTCGAACTCCGGCTTGAACTCGGTCTCGTAGACGTGCTGGAAGATGTCCTTGAATGCGCCGTCGTACGCCTTGAGGATGGTGTTCTTGGTCGACAGGTACACCGGGTAGTTCTGCTGCAGGCCGTAGTTGAGCGAGGCGCGCGCGAAGTCCTCGATGGACTTGGTGAAGTTGTACTGACCCTGGACGACGCCGCCGCCCTCGGGGAAGTTCACCAGCTCGTGCTCGATCGGCTCGCTGCCGTCCTCGGGCGTGTAGGTGATCATCACCTTGCCGGGGCCGGGGACCTTGAAGTCGGTGGCGCGGTACTGGTCACCGAAGGCGTGACGGCCGATGATGATCGGCTTGGTCCAGCCCGGAACCAGTCGCGGAACGTTGGAGATGATGATCGGCGCGCGGAAGATCGTCCCACCGAGGATGTTGCGGATGGTGCCGTTGGGCGACCGCCACATCTTCTTGAGGCCGAACTCCTCGACGCGCGCCTCGTCCGGGGTGATGGTCGCGCACTTGACGCCGACGCCGTGCTTCTTGATGGCGTTGGCCGCGTCGACGGTCACCTGGTCGTCGGTCTCGTCCCGGTACTCGATGCCGAGGTCGTAGTACTCGAGGTTCACATCGAGGTAAGGATGGATCAGTTTGTCTTTGATGAACTGCCAGATAATGCGTGTCATCTCGTCGCCGTCGAGTTCGACGACGGTGCCCTCAACCTTGATTTTGGACATGGGTGCTTCGCGTCCTCCTAGGAAGTTTCCCTGGTTACACGGTTGCGGGCGCACTTTGTGAGTGGGTCCGCGAACGGTTCGCTTATCAAACGTAGACGGTCGAGGCGGCCCCCGGGGAGACCGCACCTAAACAAGACAAGCGTACTGCTATGCGCGTGGCCCGCAACATGTGGGGCTCGCAACCCACCCCTACTCGCGGGTAACTTTTCCCTGCTAGCGGCCCTGATCGGTGCCGTTTCCGGTCGTTCCACCTCAGCCGCTAAGATTCACTCCAGGTCATGAGTGCCAGCAACGAGCCCCGGCTAGCTGGCCGGCAACCCTCCACCGCGGTGGGGTGCCCCGGGTGATGACCTGGTTCCCTGATTCATACAACAGTCGGGTGACAAGCGCGGGTCCGACATCGGAGGTTCATGATGTGTTGTTGTTGTCGTAGATAGCCCCCAGACAAGCCCTGCGCGCGAACGAACGAGCACTCCGTCCGCGCCTCGTCAGACCACTGGAGTAGACAGCACATGACCGAGAACTGGTCGTTCGAGACCAAGCAGATCCACGCCGGGCAGACGTCCGACGCGACCACCAAGGCGCGGGCGCTGCCGATCTACCAGACCACCTCGTACACGTTCGACAGCACCGATCACGCTGCCGCGCTGTTCGGTCTGGCCGAGCCGGGCAACATCTACACCCGCATCATGAACCCCACGCAGGACGCGGTCGAGCAGCGCATCGCCGCCCTCGAAGGCGGCGTCGCCGCCCTGCTGCTGTCCTCCGGACAGGCCGCGGAAACCTTTGCGATCCTGAACCTCGCGGAGGCAGGCGACCACATCGTCTCCAGCCCGCGGCTGTACGGCGGCACGTACAACCTCTTCCACTACACGCTGCCCAAGCTCGGCATCGAGGTCTCGTTCGTCGAGGACCCCGACGACCTCGAGCAGTGGAAGGACGCGGTCCGGGACAACACGAAGGCGTTCTACGGCGAGACCATCTCCAATCCCCGCAACGACGTCCTCGACCTGCCCGGCATCTCCGGGATCGCGCACCAGCACGGACTCCCGCTGATCGTCGACAACACAGTGGCCACTCCCTACCTGATCCGCCCCCTCGAGCACGGCGCGGACATCGTG